>QHSB01000265.1 GCA_003220335.1 Candidatus Rokuibacteriota bacterium | reverse complement strand
AATTTTATCGCGCTGGCGGCCTTCATCGTGCTGCCGTTCGCGGGCTACTACCTGGGCCGCGAGATCTACGCCTTCAACCAGACCATGGGCATCACGATGATGGGCGGCTTCATGTCGTGGCTGTGGATCATCCAGGCCATCCTCATCGGCGTCCTCTTCCTCGGCAGCAACTACTATCTGTGGCTCGGCATGGAGCGCATCCCCGGCTCGGAGCGCTACCGGAAGTACGTCCCACCGATGCTCATCATCCTGACCCTCGGCTTCATGATCTGGGCGACCCCGCGCTCGATGGTGGTGACGCTCGACGAGGCGCGCGCGATGGGCGGCACCCACCACCCGTTGCTCGGCTTCTTCGGCGTGATGTCGGCGAAGAACACCGTCGTGAACCTCATGATCCTCACGACGTTCCTGTCGTTCATCCTCTATCGCCGCGCCAACAAGCTCCCCACGAAGCCCTGGGTCAAGGCGGGCATGGCCATCCAGTGGGCGGCCTTCGCGGCGGCGGCGGCGGTCGTCGTCTTCTATGGCATCTACGGCTACTTCGTGGAATCGATCGTCCGCATCGGCTTCTCGGTCTACCAGGTGCTGGCCGTGCTCGGCGCCATCGTGCTCGTGATGGCCATCGACATCCCGATGTTCAAGGGCGCGCGCACCACCGGCCAGATCCGCTGGGGCACCATCGCGCCCCACTCGCAGTACGTGCTGATCTTGCTGGCGGTGACCTTCACGTGGCTCATGGGCCTGATGGGCTTCGCCCGCTCGGGCATCCGCCAGCACTGGCACGTCTACGGCGTCATGCGCGACACCTCGGTCGACGCGGCGACCCCCGCCCTCGGCTACGCCGCCAACGTCATCACGCTGGTCACGCTCTCGTTCTTCCTGCTCGTGCTGTTCATCTTCTGGCTCGGCGGTCTCGGCGACAAAGGCAAGGCCGAGGGCCACGGGCACGTGGCCCCGGCGATCGCCGGCGGCAGCGACCGCGAGCGCTGATGCGCATCCCCGTCGTCGTCAAGGTCGGAGCCTTCGCCGTGCTGGTGATGGCCGGCTATTCCGGCTTCGCGAACTCCATTCCGCAGATCGAGTCCAAGCCGCCGCAAGAGCTGTCGCTCGAGGGCGGAAATGTCACCCCAGCTCAACTCATCAAGGCTGGTGAGGAGATTTTCAAGACGAAGGGCACGTGCGAGATCTGTCACAGGATCGGCCAGAAGGGGACGCGCGCGCCGGACCTCGGGGGGATCGGCGCCCGCGCCGGCAAGACGAAGCCGGGCATGAGCGCCAAGGCCTACATCATCGAGTCGCTGTTACAGCCGTCCGCGTACATCGTCGAGGGCTACCCGCCGATCATGCCGGCCGTGGACAAGCCGCCGATCGCGCTGAACCGCTCCGAGGTCTGGGCGCTGACGGCCTTCCTCGAGTCGCTCGGCGGGACCGTCGACGTCACGCTGAACGACATCCCGGCCAGCGTGGGCGCGGGGGGCGGCGCCGCGGCGGCGGCCGAGTTCAAGATCCCCGGCGATCCCAAGGGCGGCGAAGCGGTCTTCCAGGGCAAGGGCACGTGCATCGCCTGCCACAAGGCGGGCAAGATCGGCGCCTCGCCGGTCGGTCCCGACCTCTCACAGATCGCCAAGATCCAGACGCCCGACTACATCATGAAGAAGATCCTCGATCCGAAGGGCTCGGGGACGGTGGCCGGGTTCCCGCCCGGGGTCATGCCGCAGGACTTCGGCACCCGGCTCACATCGAAGGAGTACGTCGATCTCGTGGCCTTCCTCCTCACCCTGAAGTGAGCCGCCGATGAGATTGTTGCGCTCGCGCTTCCTGCAGGCGGTGCTCGTGCTCGTCCTGGCGTTCGTGATCCTCCGCTTCGGCATCCGGCCGCCGGCACCGCGGAGCGTGCTGTCCCTGTACATGTTCATCATCTCGCTCGCCGTCCTCGTCTTCGTGTCGTCGGACCGGGACTCGTGGCGCGATTTCATCGCACCGATCTGGACCACGCTGGTGCGGCCGGAGCGGCGCCCGCTGCGCCTGGCGCTGCTCGTCGTCCTCCCGCTCCTGCTCGGCTACTACGCCTACACGCAGGCGGCCGCGAAGCCGCAGGCCCCGCCCGAGCTGCGCGCCGTGCACCCCGCGCCGCCCGCCTCGATCCAGTTCCGCGGCAAGGAGTTCAACATCTCGGGCGCCGAGAACCCGCTGCGCAAGGACGCCGCGAAGCTCAAGGAGCATGCGGCCAAGGGCGGCGAGATCTACATCCGCAACTGCATGTACTGTCACGGCGACAACCTCGACGGCAAGGGCCACTTCGCGCCCGGCTTCAACCCGCCGCCCGCCAACTTCCAGGATCCCGGCACCATCGCCATGCTCCAGGAGGCCTACCTGTTCTGGCGCATCGCCAAGGGCGGCCCCGGCCTGCCGAAGGAATCGACGCCGTGGAACTCGGTGATGCCGCCCTGGGAAGACCGGCTGACCGAGGAGCAGATCTGGCAGGTCATCATCTATCTGTACGAGGCCACCGGGCAGCAGCCGCGACGGTGGGAGGCCAGCGAGCATGGCGGGCATTAGGATCGTCGCCGCGCTGCTGCTGCTCGCGGGCGCGGCTCCCGCCTTCGCGCAGGATGCCAACGCGGGCAAGGCCGTGTACGAGCGGAAGTGCCTGCTCTGTCACGGCGAGAAGGGGGACGGCAAGGGAGCGTCCGCCGAGCTGCTGGTGCCGAAGCCGCGCGACTTCACGAAGGGCCTCTACAAGATCCGGTCGACCGCCAACAAGACGCCGAGCGATCAGGACCTCTTCCGGATCATCACCGACGGGATGCCCGGGACCTCCATGCCCTCGTGGGCGGTTCTTTCCGACAAGGACCGTCACCACCTCGTGGCGTACCTCAAGACGTTCGCGCCCGAGGCCTTCAAGGAGGCGCCGAAGAAGCTCGAGCTGCCGAAGGAGGTCGCGTCCTCCGAGGCCTCGATCAAGCGCGGCAAGGAGATGTTCGAGGCGATCGAATGCCACAAGTGCCACGGCACCGAGGGCCGCGGCGACGGGCCGTCGCGTCCGGAGCTGAAGGACGAGTGGGGCCAGCCGATCGCGCCCGCGAACCTGACCAAGCGCTGGAACTTCCGCGGTGGCCGCTCGCGCACCGAGATCGCCACGCGCCTGGCCAACGGCGTGCTCGGCACGCCGATGCCCGCCTTTCTCGAAGCGGTGGAGAAGCCCGAGGACATCTGGCACCTGACCAACTACATCGTCTCGCTCGGGCCCGACTCGCCGCAGCCGGCCACGCTGGTGACGGTGGCCGCGGTGAGAGAGGCGATTCCCGACGATCCGGGTGCTGCGTTCTGGAAGCAGCGCGCGCCGAACAACATCCTGCTCGAGGGCCAGGTGATCGTCGACCCGCGCAACTTCAATCCCTCGATCGATCTGATCGGCGTGCGCGCCGTCTACAACGACAAGGAGATCGCGTTTCACCTGACGTGGGACGACCCCGCCGAGAACAAGGGCGACGGCAAGGCGACGTTCCCCGACGCGATCTCGCTGCAGTTCGCGCCGCAGCAGCCGACGGGGACGGAGCGGCCCTACTTCCTGATGGGCGACGCCACCGACGGCGTGTACCTGCTGCGCTGGGAGCAGGGCAAGGGCGCCATGGAGGTGAGCGCGCACGGTCCGACGAAGCTGGCGCCGATCCAGGGCGGCGAGGCCGTGGGCAAGGCGGTGTTCAAGAACGGTCAGTACGCGCTGGTGATGAAGCGCGCGCTGGCCGCCACCGGGACCGAGCGACCGAGCTTCCGGCCGGGCGTCTTCACGCCCGTCGCGTTCCAGGCGTGGGACGGCGGCGCGGGGGAGACGGGGCCCAGGATGTCGCTGACATCGTGGTACTATCTGCGGCTGGAGGAGCCGCAGTCGAATCGCAGGTTCTTCATTCCTCCCGCTGTCGCTCTTCTCACGTTCGCGGTGCTGGGGCTGATCGTGCGCGCGGCGCGGAGCCGCGCAATCCAATAAATACGCAATCCAATAAATAAAGGAACGCAGGAGGACGATCCATGCGCAAGACGTTCGTGGCGCTGACAGCAATGGCGCTCGTCGGCAGCGCGGCGATGTTCGTGATCGGGCCGCGGCTGGCCGGCGCGCAGGGTGGCGGGACGGTCGAGGTCGAGGTGAAGTACAACGGCGCGCCCGTCGTGGAAAAGCTCAAGGTCAACAAGGACACCGAGAAGTGCGGCACGGAGACCACCATCGAGAAGGTCGTGGTCGGCTCCAACAAGGGGCTCGCCAACGTCGTGGCCTCCGCCCCGAACGCCAAGGGTGGCCCGGCCGCCAAGAAGGTCGTGGTGGACCAGCACGGCTGCAAGTTCGTTCCGCACGTGACCGTGATGGCCCCGGGCGAGCTCGAGCTCAAGAACTCCGACGACATCCTGCACAACATCCACACGTATTCCACGGCGAACCCGGCCATCAACAAGGCGCAGCCGAAGTTCAAGAAGACGATGACCGAGAAGTTCGAGAAGCCGGAGGTCATCAAGCTCACCTGCGACGTCCATTCGTGGATGCTCGGCTGGGTGGCGGTGGTGCCCGGCATCGGCGCGGTGACCGACACCAACGGCGTGGCCAAGCTCGAGAACGTGCCCGCCGGCAAGCAGAAGATCGAGGTCTGGCACGAGACGCTCGGCAAGCAGGACAAGGAAGTCGACGTCAAGGCCGGCCAGACGACGAAGGTCAGCTTCGAGATGAAGGGCAAGTAAGGAGAGCCAGAGCCCATGCTCGACTGGTGGCTGCCGGAAAACGTCTCGACGTACGGCCGTGACATCGACTGGCTGTTCCAGCTGATCTACGCGATCACGGGCGTCACCTTCATCCTGGTGACGGTGGCGCTCGTCGCCTTCCTGATCATGTACCGGGACCGGCCGGGCCGCCGGGCGCGCTACACCCATGGCAACACGACGCTGGAGATCGTGTGGACCATCGTCCCCGCGCTCATCCTCGTCGTGCTCACGGCCCTGTCCGCACCCGCATGGTCGAGGATCAAGATGAGCCAGCCGCCCAGCGACTTCGTCGTCGAGGTGACGGCGAAGCAGTTCAACTGGCAGGTCAAGCACCCGAGCTCCGACAAGGTCTTCCTCGACGAGATGCACGTGCCCGTCAACCAGGTCGTGCTCGTCGACCTCAAGTCCCAGGACGTGATCCACAGCTTCTTCGTCCCGCAGTTCCGCATCAAGCAGGACGCGGTGCCGGGCCGCACCATCCGCGCGTGGTTCGAGGTCACCAAGCCGGGCAGGTACGAGTGGCCGTGCGCCGAGCTGTGCGGGTTCGGCCACTCCGGTATGCGCGGCTGGATCTACGTTCACTCGCCCGATGACTACAAGAAGTGGGCGGCCGAGAACCTCGGCGCCGCCGCGACGCCGGCGGAGACGAAGCCCGAGACCGCGAAGCCCGGCGACGCCGCGAAGCCCGCCGACAAGCAGCCGGGAGGGAAAGCGAAGAAATGAGCGCTCACGCCGCGACCGCGCACACCGTGCACGAGCACCACGACGTCGGCTTCGTGCGCACGTACGTCTTCTCGACCGACCACAAGATGATCGCGCGCCAGTTCCTCTTCATGGGCCTCTTCATGATGATCCTGGGCGGCCTCCTCGCCCTCATCGTCCGCTGGCAGCTCGCCTGGCCGGAGACGGCGATTCCGGGCATGAGCGTGTTCCTCAAGGAGACGGGTGGAATCCTCGAGCCGTCCACCTACAACATGGCGTTCACGATGCACGCCACCATCATGATCTTCTTCGTGATCATGCCGATCCTGGCGGGCGCTTTCGGCAACTTCTGCATCCCCCTCATGATCGGCGCGCGCGACATGGCCTTCCCCTTCCTCAACATGCTGTCGTTCTGGACGACGTTCTCGGCCGGCATCATCATGCTCAGCGGTTTCTTCGTGGAGGGCGGCCACGCCGCCGCCGGCTGGACGTCGTACGCGCCGCTGTCGGCGGTGGCGCAGTACACGGGCGTGAACTGGGGTCAGAACCTCTGGTGCATCAGCCTCTTCGTCATGGGCATCGGCTCGATGATGGGCTCGATCAACTACATCACCACCATCGTGAACATGCGTGCCCCCGGCATGCACCTGTTCCGCATGCCGCTGGTCGTGTGGTCGCTGTTCATCACGGCCATCCTCCTGCTGCTGGCGCTGCCCGTGCTGACCTCGGCGGTGGCCATGCTGCTCTTCGACCGCACGCTGGGCACCTCGTGGTTCGCGCCGTCGGGCGGGGGCGAGCCGCTGCTGTGGCAGCACCTGTTCTGGTACTTCGGCCATCCGGAGGTCTACATCCTGATCCTGCCCGCCATGGGCATCGCCTCCGAGATCCTGCCCGTGTTCGCGCGCAAGCCGATCTTCGGCTACCACGCCATGGCCTTCTCGATGATCGCCATCGCGTTCCTGTCGTGGATCGTCTACGGCCACCACATGTTCGTGTCCGGCATGAGCCCGACCCTCGGCATGGCCTTCACGGTGACGACGATGGTCATCGCCGTCCCCTCGGCCATCAAGACGTTCAACTGGCTGGGCACGCTGTGGGGCGGACGCATCCAGTTCACCGTTCCGATGCTGAACGCGGTCGCCTTCGTGTCCATGTTCGTCATCGGTGGGCTCTCCGGCATCTTCATGGCCAGCACGCCGGTGGACATCTACATCCAGGACACGTACTTCATCGTCGCCCACATCCACTACGTCGTCTTCGGCGGCTCGATCTTCGGCGCCTTCGCCGCCATCTACTACTGGTTCCCCAAGATGTTCGGCCGGATGACCAACGGGCTGCTCGGCCACCTCCACTTCTGGGGGACCTTCATCTTCTTCAACTGCACGTTCTTCCCCATGCACATCATCGGCGTGGGTGGCCAGATGCGGCGGATCTACAACCCGATGCAGTACGAGTTCCTGCAGCACCAGCAGCACTGGAACGTGTTCATCACCTACTCGGCGTTCCTGCTCGGCGTCTCCCAGATCTTCTTCGTGATCAACTTCTTCTACTCGCTGTTCGCGGGGCCGAAGGCGCCGATGAACCCGTGGAACGCCAACACCCTCGAGTGGACGGCGCCGTCGCCGCCGCCGCACCTCAACTGGGGTGACCACATCCCCACCGTGTACCGCGGGCCCTACGAGTACAGCGACCCCGACGCGCGGGAGGACTTCCTGCCGCAGTCGCAGCCGCCCGCGGCCCGCGCCGGGGCGCGGCGGCACTGAGGGGCGCGCGGACCACGGTGTGATGCTCACTCATCGCCTGGCCCTCGGGACGGCGCTCGCCACCGCCGTCCTGATCGTGTTCGGCGGCCTCGTCACCAATACGGGGGCGGCGCTCGCCGTGCCGGACTGGCCGGACACGTTCGGCCACAACCTGTTCCTCTACCCATGGTCGGGCATGGTCGGCGGCATCTTCTACGAGCACGGCCACCGCCTGCTCGGCGCGACCGTGGGTCTGCTCACACTGGCCCTCGCCGCGGCGTTGTGGCGCCGCGGCGCGACGCTGCGGATGCTGGGCCTCGTCGCCGTCCTCACCGTCGTCGCCCAGGGCGTGCTCGGCGGCCTGCGCGTGGTGCTGCAGCGCGAGGACATCGCCCTCATCCACGGTCCGCTCGCGCAGGGGTTCCTCGCGCTCGTCGTGACGCTGGCGTACCTGACGTCGCCGGCCGCGCGTACGCCGATGCGGGTGCGGGCGGACGGCGGGCTGCGCCGCTCGACGCTGGTGGCGGTGGCCGTGACGTACGCGCAGATCGTGCTCGGCGCGCTCGTCACGCACGCGGGCTGGCTCTGGCTGCATGTCGGCGGCGCCGTCGCGGTCTTCGCGGTCGTGCCCGTCGTCACGGCCCGGGCGCGCCGCACGGGCGACGCGGTGGCCCGGCCGCTGGCGCGCGCGCTGCTCGGCCTGCTCGGCCTGCAACTGGCGCTCGGGATCGGCGCGTATCTCGCGCGCTTCTCGCCGATCTGGATCCCCGGCGAGCAGGCGACCATCCTCGCGCTGCCCGTCGTCCACCGGCTGGTGGGCGGTCTGCTGCTCGCCGCCGCCGTCGTCCTCGCCGTCCGGCTGAACGCCGGGTCGCGTGTGTTCGAGCGCGCTGATCGGGGCTCGGGGGGTTTGGGGGGCCATCTGGGGGCCCCCGATCTCATTCAGAGAGCTTCCTACAGCGCGTTGCCGCGACCCGAGCAACCGGCGACCGCCGAGCGGGAGTCACGCGTATGACGCCTCCCACCGAAGTCATCGTCGCGCCGCTCGTCCGCGATCGCCGGCGTGTCCTGACCGATCTCGTCGCCCTGACCAAGCCGCGCGTGGTGCTGATGGTGCTCGTCACCACGCTCGTCGGCTACTACGTCGGGCTGACCGGGGCCGCAGACTGGGCGCGCTTGCTGCACCTGGCGCTCGGCACCGCGCTCGCCGCCGGCGGCACCCTCGCGCTCAACCAGTACTGGGAGCGCGACGTCGACGCGCGCATGGAGCGTACGCGGGCGCGGCCGCTGCCGGACGGACGCCTGATGCCGCTGGAGGCCCTGGCGTTCGGCGGCGCGATCACCGCGCTCGGCATCGCGTACCTCGCCGCGTTCGTCGGCGTGGCGCCGGCCCTGGTGACGCTGGCGACGTTCGCGCTCTACCTCTTCGCCTACACGCCGCTCAAGCTCCGGAGCCCGCTGTGCACGATCGTGGGCGCCGTCCCCGGCGCGTTGCCGCCGGTCACCGGCTGGCTCGCCGCCCGTGACGAGGCGGGGGTCGGGGCGTGGATCCTGTTCGGTATCCTCTTCCTCTGGCAGCTGCCGCACACCCTGGCCATCGCGCGCCTCTACCGCGACGACTACGCCCGTGCCGGCGTGCGCGTGCTTCCGGTGATCGATCCGCACGGAACGAGCGCCGAGCGTCAGATCGTGACCGGTTGCCTGGCGCTGCTCGGCGTGAGCCTGCTGCCGACGCTGACCGGTCTCGCCGGCGGCGTCTATTTCGCGGGCGCGCTGGCGCTGGGCCTCGCCTTCGTCGCGCTCGGCGCCTGGCAGGCGTTGACCCCGTCGCCGGGCGGCGCGCGCCGCGTGCTGTTCGCCTCGCTCCTCTATCTGCCGGCGCTGCTGGCGCTGCTGGCGCTGGACAAGGCGTGAGCCCCGGCCGCGAGCTGCAGACGCGCAACCGGCTGACGCTCCGCGTCCTGCTCGGCATCCTGACGACGCTCGCCCTCGCGACGCTGCTGGCCGGGGTCCGGTGGTGACGGCATGACGCCCGTGGTGCACGCGCCGCCCCGGCCGCCGTCCGAGCGGCGCACCAACGGCCGTATCCCGCCCGCGCCGCCGGACTTCGGCGGTGACGGCGACGACGATCGCGAGCACGGTCCGCGCCGCGGGCTGGACAATCTCCGTCTCGCCGTCCTGTTCTTCATGGGCGCGGAGGCGATGTTCTTCGGCGCGCTGATCTCCGCCCTGCTCGTGCTGCGGCTGGGCATGGCCGCGTGGCCGCCGCCGCTCGAGCCGCGGCTGCCGATCGCGGTCACGGGGCTCAACACGCTCGTGCTGCTCGCCTCGAGCGTGACCCTCGTGACGGCGGGCCGCGCGCGGCGCCGCGGCGAGCCCGCGCGGCACGTGCGCTGGCTTCAGGGGACGGCCGCGCTCGGCGCGCTGTTCCTCGCCGTGCAGGGCTACGAGTGGATCCGGCTGATCGGCTTCGGGCTCTCGCTGGCGTCCGGCGTCTACGGCACGACGTTCTTCGCGCTCATCGGCCTGCACGGCCTGCACGTGCTGGCCGCCCTGGTGTGGCTCCTCGTCACCACGGCGCTCGTCGCGCGCGGCCGGTTCGGCGAGGGCCACACCGCGCCGGTGCAGGCGTGTGCGATGTTCTGGCACTTCGTCGTCGGCGTGTGGCCGGTGCTGTACTTCACGGTCTACCTTATATGACCGTGCGTCGCGCTCTCGCGGCCGCCCTCCTCGTCCTCGGCCTTCCGCGGGGCGCCGCCGCCTGCGCCGTCTGCATCGGCTCGGCCTTTGGCGACCGCGGCTACACGTGGCCATACATCGGCCTCATCCTGATGCCGTTCATCGTGGCGGCGGCCATCGTCGGCATCCTCGCGTGGCAGCTCGGCTGGCGGCCGCGCCATCTGGCGGCGCTTGTCCACCGCGCCGCGCCCGGCGATCCTTCACCCAGCACTCACACGGAGACGACATGAGCACTGCGACCGCAGCGCACGGGGCGGCGGTGGAGCCCGCGGAGTCCCCGCTCACACCCGAATCGTGGGGCAAGCTCGGCATGTGGATCTTCCTGGCCGGCGATGCCGTCGGCTTCGGCACGCTGCTCGCCGGCTATGGCGCCATGCGGGCCACCAGCGCCGACTGGCCGAACCCCTACGCCGTGCTCGGCATCAACCTCACGGCCCTGATGACATTCCTGCTGATCTGCTCGAGCGTGACGATGGTGAAGGCGCTCGAGTGGCTGAGCAACGGCAACCGGGACAAGGCCAAGATGTTCCTGGCCCTCACCGCGCTCGGCGGCGCGATCTTCGTCAGCCTGCAGGCCTACGAGTGGACGCACCTGATCCACCGCGGGCTGCACATCAATGGCAATCCGTGGGGCGCCTCGCTGTTCGGAACGTCGTTCTTCCTCGTCACCGGATTCCACGGCCTGCACGTGACGGCGGGCGTGATCTACCTGCTGGCCACCATCGGCGCCGTGTCGCGGCGGCCGCGTCCGATGGACTCGTACAACTTCGTCGAGATCACGGGTCTGTACTGGCACTTCGTCGACCTGGTGTGGATCATGGTGTTCACCTTCATGTATCTCCTCTAGGGGACGGGAGTCATGGCCGAACACAAGCATCCGAACTACATGGCGATCTTCTACTACCTCGCGATCCTCACCGCCGTCGAGCTGGGCGTGATCTTCCTGCCGATTCCGAAGATCTTCATCGCCGCCCTGCTCTGCGTCTTCGCGGTCTGGAAGGCGGCGCTGGTGGCGATGTACTTCATGCACCTGAAGCTGGAGACGCGCACGCTGGCGCTGATCGCCGTCACCCCGCTGACCATCGCGACGCTGCTCGTGCTGGTGCTGCTGCCGGACGGCTTCGCGGTCGCCAAGAAGACGGTGGACGAGAAGAAGGTCGCCGCGCCGGCGGCGGCCGAGAAGCACTGAGCCGGCGGCGCGTGAGCGGAGCCCGCGGTGGCCGAGGCGCTGCGCCGGGTGGCGACGGGCATCGGCCGGGGGCTGCGGCTGCGGTGCCCGCGCTGCGGCCGCGCGCCGCTCTACCGCGGCTGGTTCACGATGAACGACGTGTGCCCGGTCTGCTATCTGAAGTTCGAGCGCGCGCAGGGCTACTGGGTCGGCGCCATCTACGTCAACTACGCGGCGACGACGCTGGTGGCGGTGGCCGGCTATTTCCTGTTGTGGACGCGCACCGAGCTGTCGACGGCGACCCAGCTGGCGATCTGGCTGCCGTTCTGCGTCGTCTTCCCCCTGTGGTTCTTCCGCTACAGCCGCAGCCTGTGGCTGGCCGTCGAGTACGGCCTGAATCCGAATCCCTGAGGATGCCGCGGTGAGAGGCGTGTGGCTGGCGGTGGGGCTGATCGCGCTGGCGGCGCCGGCGGCGCCGGCCGCCTACGAAGAGATCGCCGTGACGGACGGCGGCACGCTCTCCGGCGTCGTGCGGTTCGCGGGGACGCCGCCGAAGCTCGACCCGGTGCCCGTGCACCGGAACCGCGAGGTCTGCGGCGAGCAGAAGGCCTCGGAGGCGCTCGTCGTCGGCTCCGACCGCGGCGTGCGCGGCAGCGTCGTGCTCATCGAGGGCGTGGCCAAGGGCAAGAAGGCCACGGCCGAGGTGCGGCTCGACAATCGCCGCTGCCTGTTCGTCTCGCACGTGAGCGCGCTGGCGGTGGGCGAGAAGGCGCGCGTGAACAACTCGGACGCCATCCTGCACAACACCCATGGCCTGGCGGGCACGGCGACCGTGTTCAACCTGGCCGTGCCGAACCGGGACCAGTCCGTCGACATCACCAGGCGCCTGACCTGGCCGGGTGTCGTGCGCGTGCTCTGCGACGTGCACCCGCACATGTTCGCGTGGCTGATCGTCCACGACAGCCCCTACGTCACGGTGACCGACGAGCGGGGCGCGTTCCGGATCGCCGACGTGCCGCCGCGGACGTACAAGGTCACCATGTGGCACGAGGGCTTCCGGCCGAAGGGTGTCGACAAGGACGGGCGGCCGCTCTACGACGAGCCGCGTACGATCACCAGGGACGTCACCATCGCGCCCAGGGGGGCGGCGACGGTCGAGTTCGAACTCAAGTAAACGGGGGAGCGCATGTACAAGCACATCTACGTGCCGGTGGACAACTCGGAGCACAGCAACCGCGCGATCGATCTCGCGGTCGAGCTCGGCCGCGCGTTCGGGGCGCGGCTGACCGGCTCCCACGTCTACGCGGCGCGGCTGCACGACTACCGGTTCAAGCAGATGGAGTACACGCTTCCCGAGGAATACAAGGACGAGAACGAGCTCGAGCGCCAGCGCAAGATCCATGACTCGCTGATCGCCATGGGCCTGCAGCTGATCTCCGAGTCCTATCTCGACGTCATGAAGGCCAGGGCGGAGGCGGCGGGCCTGCCGTTCACGCCGAAGATGATGGACGGCAAGCACTACAAGGCGCTCATCGAGGACACGCTGGCCTCCGACTACGACCTCGTGATCATGGGTGCGCTCGGCATGGGCGCGGTGAAGGACAGCCAGCTCGGCTCCGTGACCGAGCGCTTCGTGCGGCGCGTGGAGCGCGACACGCTCGTCGTGCGCAATCCCGACGCGCTCCGAGACGGCCAGGGCGCCATCGTGGTCGGCCTCGACGGCTCGCCGCAGTCCTTCCACGGCCTGAAGATCGGCCTCGCGCTGTCGAAGGCGCTGAACCGGCCGGTGCAGGCGCTCGCCGTCTACGATCCGTATCTGCATTACGCGATGTTCAACGGCATCGTCGGCGTGCTCAGCGAGAAGGCGTCGAAGATCTTCCGCTTCAAGGAGCAGGAGCAGCTGCACGAGGAGATCATCGATACCGGCTTGGCCAAGATCTACCAGTCGCACCTGGAGATCGCGCGCAAGCTGGCGGCGGACGACGGGGCGAACCTCTCGATCACGCTGCTCGACGGCAAGTGCTTCGAGAAGGTCCTGACCTTCGCGCGCAAGGAGCAGCCCTGGCTGCTGATCCTGGGCCGCGTCGGCGTGCACTCCGAGGAGACGGAGAAGGACCTCGGCTCCAACACCGAGAACCTCCTGCGGCTGGCGCCCTGCAACGTGCTGCTCACGGGCGGGCGCTTCTACCCGCCGCTCGACGTCAAGGCGGAAGAGATCATCTCCTGGACGGAGGAGGCGGAGGCGCGCATGGAGCGCGTACCGCCGCAAGTCAAGGGCGTGGCGCGCACCGCGCTGCTCCGCTATGCGATCGAGCAGGGGCACACCGTCATCACCAACAAAGTCATCGACGAGGCGATGGCGATCTTCATGCCGACCCGCATGGCCGAGAAGATGCAGATCATGGCCGAGGATCTCGCGGTGGCCAAGCTTCGCGCGGAGTCGCAGCCGGCCACGGCCATCTGCTCGATCTGCGGCTACACGGTGAAGGGGCCGAATGCGGTGGTCACGTGCCCCGTGTGCAAGGCGGCGCCCGAGAAGTTCCAGGTGATCAGCCGGGACGTCGTCGAGGCGATCGCCGCCCAGGAAGGCGGGGTGCAAGAGGAAGAGGCGCTGCCGGGCGTGCAGGTGAAGTGGTCGGCCGACGCCCGCGACGCGCTCCGCGAGGTGACCGACGCCTACCTGCGCCGCCGCGCCAAGGCGCGAGTCGAGAAGTACGCGCGCAGCCGCAAGATCCCCGTCATCACCTGCCAGCTTGCGCTGCCGATGATCGAGGAAACGGTCGGGCGCGACAAGCTCGGCGCCGGCTGGGACACCCTGCTGGCGCGCACGAAGTTCGAGCCCGCCCAGGCGCCGGCGGCGGTGGCCACCGAGGCGGGCGCCTTCGCGTGGACCGAGGATGCCACCGCGCGGCTCAACCGCGTGCCCGCCGGCTTCATGCGGGACATGACGCGCGAGGAAATCGAGAAGGTTGCGGGCGCCAAGGGTGTGACGACCATCGATCTCGCGGTGTGTGAAGAGGGCATCGGGCACGCGCGGGAGACGATGAACGAAGTGATCGCGGGCTACGTCTCGAACAAGAAGCCGCGGTAGCTGTGCTGGCGCCGGCGGCCAGCGCGGGGGCGGGGCGGGGTCCGGC
>QHSB01000371.1 GCA_003220335.1 Candidatus Rokuibacteriota bacterium | reverse complement strand
CGCGTCGCCAAGCTTCTGCAGCGTCGCCACGGCGTCCTGGGCCTTCCCCTCGAGCTGCTTGGCCAGTGCCTCCGTCTTCGCTCCCATGGATGTCCTCCCTTTCTCGTCCGGTATGCAACCGGGCCCGCCGGACTCTACCTCCACGTATACATCGAACGAGGCCGCCCGAAATCGACATTAGGTGTCCGGCCGCCAAGTGGTTGATCTGTCGGCTCGGATCCCCCGACCCCCCGGCGGGTTGAGCAGCACAAACCTTGGTCTTGACGTTGAGTAAGCGCTTGCTCAAAATTGCCCCCCGACGAGGAGACACGCACGTGTTCAGGGTCTAGGACGTCGCATGATCGCCAGGAACCTTGCCTACACGGCCCTGGTCGTGACCGATGTGGGCGCGACCGCCACCGCCCTAGCCCGCGACTTCGGCCTGCGCCGCACCGACTGTGCAGTCGCCGCGAGCGGACGCACGACGCCGGTCTTCGCCATCGGGGCGAGCGCCGTCGCGCTCTTCGCTCCCTCAGATCCCTTCGTCGGCGGACAAGCCACGCCTGGCGTCCACCACGTCGCCTTCGAGGTGGCGGACGTGGAGGCCGGTGTCCGCAACGCGACGGCGGTCGGTATACCCGCGGCCGAGGCGGAGCCGAGCGCGGGGCTCCAGGGGACGCGGCGATGGCGGCTCGCCCCGACGGCCACCTGCGGCGTGCGGACGTACCTCTCGGAACCCCTCACGCTCGAGCGCACGCGGTCCGGCTGGGTCGAACGAATCAAGAGCGCGAGCGTCTCCGCCCGCGTGCAGCCGGCGTGCTCCTTTGCATGCTGGGCGTTCATCTGGTCCAGCATGGCCCGCGTGAAGTTGCCGTGTGACGGGCCCCCGGCGACGATGCCGGTCACGATGCCCGCCACCGCCTCCAGCCCCCCGGCCAGATGGTGCGCGGTCACGCCCACCGTCCATTTCTCCGCCGCGGTCACCTTCTTCCAGTCCGCGTCGCCAAGCTTCTGCAGCGTCGCCACGGCGTCCCGGGCCTTCCCCTCGAACTGCTTGGCCAGTGCCTCAGTCTTCGCTCCCATGGATGTCCTCCCTTTTTCGTCCGGCATGCAGCCGACCCCCGTATTCTACCTCCACCGATACATCGAACGAGGCCGGCCGAAATCGACATTGACGCGGCTCGGGTGCCCCCTCGAGAGCACGCAGACCGATACGGAGCTATCGCCGCGCGGTCGTCGGCGGCACGATCCCGTTCATCCGCAGATAGACCACGAGCTGGCCGTGGTGGTTGCGGATCTGGTACAGCGGGCCCTGCCAGAACGTGGCGCGGGTGACCGTGCGGTCGCCGAACGGGAACTTCACGGGCTCGAGGAGCTGGGCATCGGTCAGCGGCGTGAGCATCTCCTGCGCGCTCTGGAACGTCTTCTTCAGCAGGCCGATGATTTCGGGCTTCGCCATCGCGCCGTGATGAGCGGCTTCCGTCTTGGTGCCCCTGGCGCCGTCGATGAAGCGCTGGCAGACACCGGCGACGTGCACGAGCTGGTCCCCAAAGCTCGAGATCTCGGGCGCCGGCTTGAAGCCGTACTTCTCGGCGGGCATCACTTCTGCCACGTCGAGGATCTCGGTGGCGGCGCGCTGGAAGGTCGCCGCGAGCTCCTTGGCCAGGCTCGGCGCCGGCGTCTGGGCCGCGAGCCACGAGGGCACGGCGGCTGCGACAGCGGCGAAGAATACCACGCATGCATAGGTCAGGGTTTTCATGGTCGCCTCCCGGCGAGATTCATCCCACAGCGTTCACTCCTGGTCAAGGTGACCGACCCACGCGCGCGTGCGTAGGTCGTCACCGGCACAACCGGCGGTAGAGCGCTTCGTAGCGCGGCACGATGACCTCCGCGGAGAACCGCTCGCGCGCGCGCGTCAGCGCCGCGCGCCCGAGGGCGTCGCGTCGCGGCTTGTCGTGGATCAGGATCTCCAGCGCCTTGGCGAGCGCAGCGACGTCGCCGGCGGGCACGAGCAGCCCGCTCTCGTTGTCCTCCACCACCTCCGGGATACCGCCCACGCGCGTGGAGACGCTCGGGCAGCCGAAGCACATGGCTTCGAGGATGCTGAGGCAGAAGCTCTCGGCGTCGGAGGTGTAGAGGCCGACGTCGGCGATTTGAAGATAATCCTCGATGGCGTGGACCTTCTCGCGGACGATGACCCGATCGGCCAGGCCGAGGCGCCGCACGTCGCCGACGAACGGCGCGAACGCCTCGCCGGCGAGGATGAGGAGCTTGAAGGCTTCGCGCGGGCGCACGCGCGCGGCGGTCTCCAGCAGGAGGTCGACGCGCTTGCCGTGGCGCAGGTTGGACGAGTGCACCACGAGGACCTCGTCGCCGAGGCCGAGCTCGCGACGGACGACCTCGGGCGAGCGACCAGGCGCGCGCGGCGCGAAGAAGTTGTGGATGACGTCGATCGGGCCGTCGAAGTCGAGCACGCGCTGGGTTTCGCGCTTGAGCGACTCGGACACGGCGGTGACCGCGTCCGACGAGACCAGCGCGTGCTTGATGGCGGGCGCGTAGCCGGCGTCGTGGCCGAGCAGCGTCGTGTCCGTGCCGTGCAGTGTCGTCACGACGCGGGGCCGCTGGCCGGGTGGGAGCATCGCGCGGGCGAGAATCGCCGCGGTGGCGTGAGGCACGGCGTAGTGAACGTGGAGCACGTCGAGGTGATGGTCGCGGCTCACCTCGGTCATGCGCACAGAGAGCGGCAGGGTGTAGTCGGGGAACCGGAACAGCTCGTACTCGTTGATCGCGACGGGATGGAAGTGCAGGCGCGGCGCATCCGAGGGCAGGCGAAACGGACGCTCGTAGGCGATGAAGTGCACGTCGTGCCCGCGCGCCGCCAGGTCCTCGCCGAGCGCGGTCGCCAGCACGCCGCTGCCGCCGACCGACG
>QHSB01000370.1 GCA_003220335.1 Candidatus Rokuibacteriota bacterium | reverse complement strand
CGCTCGATCTCCTCCCGTCGCACGTACGCGATCTCCGGCGCGTCCTCCGGCCGAAGATACGCCTGCTCGCCCGCGCCCGTCACGTAGTGCGTGCAGTGGATCACCGACTGCATCCACCGCAACCGCGTGTCCCGCGTCGGGCTGATCTGCTCCTTCCTGAAGCCGCCGGCCGCCGCGGGCAGCGTGACGAACGAATCGCCGCCCTCGTGCAGGTACGGCGCGCCGTCGCGCGCGCGGGCTCGCACGATCTCGCCCTCGTACGGCACGTCCACGAAGAAGTGGTCCACGTCGCACGCGCGGCGCCGCACCTCCGGATCGCTCGAACGCACGACGTCCACGCCGTCGAGCAGGCCCATCCCACGGTACATCTCGAGACAGAAGTCGGCGACCGTCTCCGCCGACGTCTTGCGGAACAGGTCGATGGCGGGATGGTCCACGTAGTTCGCGAGCTGCCCCAGCGTCCTGGCGTGCCAGTCGGCGGCGATGCGCTTGACGTAGAGCGGGGCGAACTTGCGCTGGAGCTTGGTGACGACGGCGAAGTTCAGGTGCGCGGGCTGGCCCGTCGCGCGATGACGCAGGATCGTGCGTGTCTCGCGCGGATCGTGGTCGCTGTCGTGGCAGAAGTAGACGACGCGCCCGCCGATGTCCGCTTGCAGGCGGCGTGCCGTCCGGATCTTGGCCACGAGGAACCGTCGTGGGAAGAAGCCGCAGGGCTGCTGGCCGAACGCGATGACCGGCCCCTCGATCCTCCGCGCGCTCATCCGTCCACGTGGGGGGCCCAGACATGGCCCCCCACACCCCCCAACGCTCGGGGCGCCCCGGGAAACCCGGCGCGCCCCTCGACCCTCCGCGCGCTCATCCGGCGCGGCCCTCGTCGGCGCGCGCGCGCGGCGGCAAGACGGCCTGCAGCGCCACGCTGAAGGCGATGCACGCGGCGCAGCCGATGAGGTTGTACCAGAGGTAGCCGATGCTGAGCGAGAAGTACATCACGATCACGAGGGCCTGCGCGCTCACGGCCGCGAAGAACACCGCGCTGCCGCCCACGCGGCGGAGGAAGAACGCCACGACGAAGAGGCCGAGGAGGACGCCATAGAAGATCGAGCCGAGGATGTTGATGGCCTCGATGAGGTTCTCCGCGAACCCGGCGAAGAGCGCGAACGCGACCGCGAAGACGCCCCAGAGCGCGGTGAAGCGCCGCGCCACGCGCACGTTGCGCGCCTCGTCGGCGGCGGCGAGCGGGCGGAAGTGGCGCCAGAAGTCGATCGTCGTCGTGGTGCCGAGCGCGGCGAGCTCGGCGGCCTTGGACGACAGCGCCGCCGCGAACATCACCGCCACCAGCAGGCCCACCGCCCCGCGCGGCAGCTGCGTCAGGATGAACGTGATGAAGACGTAGTCGGAGTCCTCGGTCTTGGCGTGCGGGTCGGCGGCCGCGAGGGCGGCCTTGGCCTCGGCGCGGATCGCGCGGCTGCGCTGGCTGGCCGCGACCATGGCGGCCCGCGCGCTCGCTTCCCGCGCCGCGTCGTCCGACACGCGGGCCTGGAGCCACGCACGGATCGCGGACTGGCTCTGCGCGACGGCGGTGGCGTGCTGGGCCTCGATGGCGCGGAAGCGGGCGTCCTGCGCGTGGCGGCGCCACTCCGCCTGGTTGAAGAACACCGGGTGCGGCGCGAACTGGTAGAAGACGAACAGGAGCGCGCCCAGCAACAGGATGATGAACTGCATCGGAATCTTCAGCACGGCGTTGAACATCAAGCCCAGACGGCCCTCGCGCAGCGAGGCGCCGCCGATGTAACGCTGCACCTGCGACTGGTCGGTGCCGAAGTACGCGAGCGAGAGGAACAAGCCGCCGAACACGCCGGTCCACACCGTGTAGCGCCGGCTCGGATCGAGCGAGAAGTCCACCGCCTGCAGCTTGCCCAGCGCGCCGGCCACGTGCGCGGCGCCGGTGAACCCGAGCCCGTCGGGCAGCCGGAGCAGCAGGACGACCATGGCCGTCACCATGCCGGTCGCGATCACCGCCATCTGCCAGGTGTGGGTCAGGGCGACGGCCTCGCTGCCGCCGGTGACCGTGTAGACGATCACGAGCAGCC
>QHSB01000369.1 GCA_003220335.1 Candidatus Rokuibacteriota bacterium | reverse complement strand
TAGTAGTACGTCGTCTGTGGCTTGAGGCCCTCGATGCGCACGCGGAACGTCGTGTATTGATGGCCCTGGTTCAGCCTGATGGGATTTTTCGCCGTCTGGCTCAAATCCTTGGGATCGGTGCCGTACTGCACGATGCCGTAATGCACGTCCGACCCCCCAGGGTTGTTGGTGGTCCACCTGATGATGGTCAGATGGTCCGCGGCCAACTCGAGCTCTGGGCCTTTTCTGATCTCGACGCGCTCGGCTTTCTTGGCAGGAGGAAGTAGCTGAGCGGCAGCCGGCTGGAACGCGAGCAGGCTGCCGATCGTGGTCGTGATCGCGAGTGTCAGAAGCAGTCTATTCATGGATGTTCTCGTCCGTGGCGGACGCGAGACGGATGATCCGTCTCGCGTCCGCCGTCTAGCGGTTTGTCTCTACGGGATGGGCATAGTCGGGAACGGCGCTACGCCGCAGATAGCCGATGCACACGGCGGCAGCGGCGGCGTGGGGATAAGAGAATCATTCCCCTGGGTCGACGCCGAAGCATTCGCCGTACCAGGGGCCCCGGTCATGCACGTACCCGTAAAGATGTTCCGGTTGGGATACGGTTTCGTGAACCCGTCCGTGAGGGTTTGCAGGAAGGCCACGATCTGGTTCTCCTGCAGATCCGTCAAGGCGAGATTACCGGTCGTCATGTCGAGATTGTTCCTGACCTCGGGCATCGGCCAGCAGTTCACTTTTTCGATTGTGCCCGGCGGGCAGTGCCCTGACGTCACCGGGAAGGCGAACAGGTCGCGCGTGTTGTAGAAGTGGACGAGCTGCTTCAGGCTCTTGATGTAGCCGTTGTGGAAGAACTCCTTCTGGAAGAAGGGTCCGGGCGCCTCGGTGGTACAACCCAGCGGCGTCATGGCCACATTGCGCGCTGTCGAGACCTCGAATTGGCCGTCGGTAGCCGGGGCGAACGGGATCCATTCTGAGTTCGGGTTGGGAGCGGAACCAAAGCCGCTTCTGAGGAAGGTCCCCATTCCCAGGTCTCGGTAGGCGAAACCGAAGGGGTTGGGGGTGAAGCCGAAGAAGTCCGGCGTGGTCTGATAGTAAAACGCATTCCTGGGATTGAGCGGCAGTCCTTCGTTGGCCGAGCCGAAGCAGGTGAACAGAGGGTTCACCGTCGCGGCGTGGCTGGTGTCGGTCCCCGTCGTCGTCGAGGGGACTCCATCAAAGCCGGTCCCGGGTGTCTGAGTGCTCCCTCTGCCGTCGACGTGGCATGTATTGCAGGCGGCCTGGCCACGGAACAGGGCGTAACCGGCCATCTCGTCTGGCGTCAGCGGCGTCGTGGTCGGGCTCGCCAGGAAGGCGTCGAATTTCGACGTGAACGGGCTGACCTCCCTCGATTTCTCGAAGGCGTCCAGCGACTGCCCCCAGTTATCGAAGACCCTGTTGGCCTGGGTGCGATCCTCTGGCGATAGCTTGACTGGCGTGGTGTCGGTGCCGAACACCGCAGCCCCTCCAGGCGTCGCGCAGATCTGCTCGGTGTCGTGTGGGAACTTGATATTGAGCGAGCCCATGCCCCATACCTGCTCGAAGAGCGGCCGGTACTCGGCCTGGGACAGCCGGAACGCGATGCACGCCGTGTCCGGGAGACCCATTTCTTGAGTATCGACGGGCGGGTGCTGCGCCTGCTCGGCGTCAGGATTCTGTAACAAGTATCCGGTCGCGCGTGAGTCCCAGAAGTTTCCGCCAAAGAACAGGCCTTGGGTTTCGTTGAGCTGGAGTACCGGGTACCAAGGGGAATACGTGTATCGCTGCGCGGTCCGTTTGCCGGCCCGGAAGCGAAACGACCCGGGGTACGCGATCATCGTCAGGTTGACGGACGGGATCGGTCCGCTGAAGCCCGCGTACGGCAAGTGGCAGGACGCGCAGGCCATATTCTTGAAGACGGACATGTTCAGGTCGTAGTTCATCAGCTTGCCGAGCGTCTGCACCATGTCGTAGCCGCTGCCCTGGAATGTCGGCGGTTGCCCTGTCAGATTCGGAGGCGGTAGCGCGTGCCACTGCGCGAGCGCTTGCTGAAAGACGACGGTGACTTCGCGGCGGATTCTGTCGAGCTCCGACTCCAGATCGGCGGGAAGGATGCCCGGCGGATACGGATTATAGGGCGTCGGCGTTTGACCCGGCTTCGGGTTCTTGTCTCCCTTCGGGTCCTTGCTGTCCTTCTGCGCCGCGCCCCCTTTCTGGGCCGGTACGGCTTCCGGCGCGACCAAGAAGGCCATTACCACGATAGCGGACGTTCGCATTAGGGCGATCAGTCCTCGACGATTCATGGCTGTCTCCTACTCCGTACTACAACGACGATCCACATCGAGCGGGAGATGGAGCGGGACCTCAGCGGGCCGGATTCGGCGGCCCTCGATCGCGCCAAGGTGCGCACCATGTCGAAAACATCGCACGCAGACTCGTACCCCTGACGTCGGCCTCGTGCAAGGAGGACGGCAGCGATTGCCGCGAAATGTCCGGAGATGTCCGCCTCCTGCCATCAATCAGCCGGCAGCCACCCATCGGTGCGAGTTTCCAGGTGCGCGAGCCGACCAACGGCGCGCGCGCTTCGACGGGCGCAACATCCGCTCGCTCGATCCTCGCGAGCTGCGCCGGCACGCAACGCTCGTCTTGCAGACGCCCGTGCTCTTCGCCACGCCTTTCTCGCCTTCGACTTCTCGGTGACCCACGTCGCGAGGCCCAACTCGACCGTCGGAAGCAGGCTCAGCCGATCCTGCACAGCGTCGTGACCGCGGAGCGAACCCGCAGACCAGTTGCCGCTCTGACCGACCCGTGCGGCAGCTGGCCCGCGAGCTCGGCCGCACCTCAATCGCGTTTAGGGGCGAGCCACGATTCGCTCGCCAGGGCGTGATGAACTTGTTGACGATGCTCTTCAAATCCTTGGGATCGGTGCCGTAGTGCACGATGCCGTAATGCACGTCCGAACCCCAGGATTGTTGGTGGTCCACCTGATGATGGTCAGATGGTCCGCGGCCAACTCGAGCTCTGGGCCTTTTCTGATCTCGACGCGCTCGGCTTTCTTGGCAGGAGGAAGTAGCTGAGCGGCAGCCGGCTGGAACGCGAGCAGGCTGCCGATCGTGGTCGTGATCGCGAGTGTCAGAAGCAGTCTATTCATGGATGTTCTCGTCCGTGGCGGACGCGAGACGGATGATCCGTCTCGCGTCCGCCGTCTAGCGTCTTGCTACTACGGAATGGGCGGACTGGGGAACGGCGCGACGCCGCAGATCGCCGATGCGCAGGACGGAAGCGGCGGCGTGGGGATGAGGAACTCATTCCCCTGGGTCGACGCCGTACCACCGAACATGCACGTACCCGTAAACGTGTCCCGGTTGGGAAACGGTGTTGTGAACCCGTCCGTGAGGGTTTGCAGGAAGGCCACGATCTGGTTCTCCTGTAGATCCGTCAAGGCGAGATTACCGGTCGTCATGTCGAGATTGTTCCTGACCTCGGGCATTGGCCAGCAGTTCACTTTTTCGACTGTGCCTGGCGGGCAGTGCCCTGACGTCACCGGAAAGGCGAACAGGTCGCGCGTGTTGTAGAAGTGGACGAGCTGCTTCAGGCTCTTGATGTAGCCGTTGTGGAAGAACTCTTTCTGGAAGAACCCGTTTGGCCCCCCTGGCGCCTCGGTGGTCGGGCACTGTGTCGGCGCCATGGCCACATTGCGCGCCGTCGAGACCTGGAATGTGCCGTCGACACTCGGGGCCAACGGTATCAACGTCGCGTCCGGGTTCGGAGCGGAACCGAACCCGCTTCTGAGGAAGGTCCCCAGTCCCAGGTCTCGGTAGCCGAAGCCGAACGGATTGGGGGTGAAGCCGAAGAAGTCCGGCGTGGTCTCATAGTAAAACGCAACCCTGGGATTGAGTGGCAGTCCTTCATTGGCCGAGCCGAAGCAGGTGAACAGAGGGTTGACCGTCGCGGCGTGACTGGTGTCGGTCCCCGTCGTAGTGGAGGGGTGTCCATCACCGCCGGTCCCGGGCGTCTGAGTGCTCCCTCTGCCGTCGACGTGGCATGTATTGCAGGCGGCCTGGCCACGGAACAGGGCGTAGCCGGCCATCTCTTCTGGCGTCAGCGTGGCGTGGCCCGCCAGGAAGGCGTCGAATGCTTCACCGGCGTGGTGTCGGTGCCGAACACCGCCGCCCCTCCAGGGGTTGCGCAGATCTTCTCGGTGTCGGGCGGGAACTTGATATCGAGCGAGCCCATGCCCCACACCTGCTCGAAGAGCGGTCGGTACACGGCCTGGGACAGCCGGAACGCGATGCACGCCGTGTCCGGTAAGCCCATTTCTCCAGTATCGACGGGAGGATGCTGTGCCTGCTCGGCGTCAGGATTCTGCAACAAGTATCCGGTCGCCCGTGAGTCCCAGAAGTTTCCACCAAAGAACAGCTGTTGGGTTGCGTTGAACTGGAACACCGGGTACCAGGGGGAATATGTGTATCGCTGCGCGGTCCGCTTGTTGGCTCGGAAGCGAAACGATCCGGGGTACGCGATCATCGTCAGGTTGACGGACGGGATCGGTCCGCTAAAGCCCGCGTACGGCATGTGGCAGGACGCGCAGGCCACATTCTTGAACGGGGACATGTTCATGTCGTAGTTCATCAGCTTGCCGAGCGTTTGCACCATCTGAACGCCGCTGCCCTGCAGGGTTGGCGGTTGTCCTGTCAGGAACGGAGGCGGTAACGCGCGAGACTCTGCGAGAGCTTGCTGGAAGAGGAGGTTCACTTCGCGGCTGACCCTGTCGAGCTCCGACTGCAGATCGGCCGGGAGGATGCCCGGCGGATACGGATTATAGGGCGTCGGCGGTGGCGGCGATGGCGCCGCCCTCTGAGCCGGTACGGCTTGCGGGACGACCATCAGAGCCAACACCACAATAGCGAACGTTCGTAGGAACGCGATCAATCTTCGCCGATTCATGCCTGCCTCCTACTCCGTACCTACAACGACGATCCACCTCGAGCGGGAGTTGGGAGCGAGACGTGAGCGGGCCCCGGATTCGGCGGCCCTCGATCGCGCCAAGGTGCGCACCATGTCGAAAACATCGCACGCAGACTCGTACCCCTGACGTCGGCCGCGTGCAAGGAGGACGGCGGCAATTGGCGCGAAATGTCCGGCGATGTCCGCCAACGTCGGGTGCGCTCCTCGGCGGAGCGCGGAACCGGCGTGTGATCAGACGAAAAAACGTTTACGGATCGCGCGCCGGATCATCCGCGATTCTGAGCTACGCGCTCCGGCCGTTCTGAGCGACGCGCTCCTGCCGTCGATCAGTCGCCAGCAGCACATCCCTCTGTCGAAAGAGCAGGCGGCCGCTCGGTATCCGGTAACACTTGATCTTGCCCGCGGCCACCCATCGGTCGACGGTGCGAATCTCAACCCGACACAACTGCGCGACTTCGCCTTTCGTCAGAAGCTTCTCACCCGGACCGCTCTCGTTCGACATACCGCGTCTCCACCGTTGGATCTCTGATCCCACAATTCGTCGACCACGGTGCCGGGTTGCTCAACTGGCACTGTCGCGATGGTCATCACTGTCCTGAGGTCGCCCGGGTGCGCACACGAGGCGCACCCACGGCCGAACTGGCGCGAGAGAACAGCGAACGAGGACCGCAGGGATGTGCCGAATCGTTCAGGCGCGATTACCACCTTTGAGTTCATCGGTCTCCCTCGAAAGGTACCCAGCGTACCAAAGGCGCTGCGGTCGCACGATCCTTTTGGGTCAACGCTCGATCACGCCGCAGGCCACGCGGGCGCCTGAGTTCCCTGCCGGATCGGTTTTTTCATCGTCCGGATCGGCGTGGACGATCAGCGTCGTGCCGCCTGATCGGAAAACCGAGTTCGGGCCTTCCTTCAGCGTCACCAGCGAGTCGATCGCGTCGAGCGAGCCCGTGCCATCAGCTCCCACCTCGAGGTTCGGGAAATCCCCCGCATGGGGACCGTCGGGATTGGCCAAACCGTGGTGCTTTCCGTACGGATTGAAGTGGGCACCCGCCGACATGAAGTCCGGCGGCTCGCACTTGCCGACCGCGTGAATGTGAAACCCGTGCTCGCCCGGCTTGAGCCCGTTCACCCGGAGCGTGACGCGCACGCCGCCGGGAACTTCGCTGAGCGTTGCGGTCCCGACAACGTTGGCCTGGGCGTCTTTGAGCTGAGCCCGGGCCGACTGGGCGTGGGCAATCGCCGGCAGGCCAAGACCCAGCATCGCGAGCACGACGACGAGATGGCGCCTCATCTTCCCGTCTCCGTTCGACGCTCGACGCGCTGGTTCAGCGCCGCGATATACGCGGCGAGTGCCGAGACGTCGGAAGGAGAGAGCTGTGCGCCGCCCATCGGCGGCATCACACCCGTGTGCTCCTTCGGCTGCGCGACGCCCTGGGTGATCGTCCGGCTGATCGCAGCCAGGCTGCCGTCGCCCCACAGCCATTTGCCTTTCGTGAGGTCGGATCCGAGCGGCGTCCCCTCCGCGTTGGATCCGTGGCACCCGACGCACGTGTTGGCGTGATAGAGACGGTCGCCCAGCGCGACCATCGCCGCCGTTGCACCCTTGGGTGTCGGCAAGCCGGCGGCATCGGCGCCGGCGTCGGGATGGGTGCCCTCGGGCGGGCCGACGCGCTCAGCGGGGGCCGCCGCGGGAGCGCCGGCGCGTTCGGATGGAGCCGCTGCAGGCGCGCCGCGTGTCGCCGCGACGTTGCCCGTGTAGATAATGCGCCAGATCCGGCCGTGCGCATCGTCCGCGACGTAGAGCGCGCCGTCGGGTCCGACGGCGAGTCCTGCCGGTCGATGCGCGGCGCGGCCCGGCTCCTTCACGGCGCCGGCAAAGCCGTCGGCGAAGACCTCGTACTTCCCCGTGGGCTGGCTGCCCGCGAACGGCTGGAACACCACGTTGTAGCCGCCCTGCGGGAATGGCGCTCGATTCCACGAGCCGTGGAATGCGATGAACGCACCTCCGCGATAGCGCTCAGGGAACTGATCGCCGTAGTAGAGCGCGAGGTCATTGGGCGCCCAATGGCCGGGGAAGACCGCGACCGGGCCTCGCTTCTGCGCACAGACCCCGACGGCCTTTCCGCCATCGCCCCCGTACTCGGGCGCCAGCACCAGCTTCTGCTGCGTGTCGTCGAAGTAGCATTCGGGCCACCCATAGTCGGCGCCGCGCTCGACCTTCAGCAATTCCTCCGCCGGCAGATTCGCCCCCTGCTCGGGCTTGTAGAGTGCCGGCCAGTTCTCTGCGAGCTGGTCCCTGCCGTGCTGGGTCGCGTAGATGCCGATGCCCGTCGAGTCGACGGCGATGCCGCCCGCGTTGCGGATGCCGGTGACGAAGCGCTCGGCGGGCGAGAACCGCTGCCCCGTCCGCTCGGCCTCGTAGCGCCAGATGCCGGCCCGCGTCTCGAGCTCCGTGCACGGCTGGTGCCCCGGGGACTTGGGCATCCGGTTCTGCACCTGGCACGCGTTGGTGGCCGAGCCGCTGTTGACGTACAGCGCACCCCGCGCGTCGATCGCGAACGGGTGCATCGGATGGTCACCGGTGA
>QHSB01000368.1 GCA_003220335.1 Candidatus Rokuibacteriota bacterium | reverse complement strand
CCGAGGTTGACTCTCAGCGCACCGCCCCGGAACCCGCCGGTCGCAAGCCAGACCCCGCTCGCGTAACCCGCCTGGTGGCTGCCGCGGAACGGGTCATCGACGTAGTCGAAGCCATCCGCCCCTGCGTCGAAGTGCGCTTCGAGAATCACGCCCGAGATCTGGAAGGAGCGCGCCACCGGCGGCGCCGGATCGAAATCGGCGTTCCCGGCCTGGGAGGCGGTGACGGTGCACACGCCGGCGCCGGTCACGCTGACCATGGTTGCCTCGACGGAGCACGCGCCCGTCGCCGTGAGTGCGACCGGCAGCGTCGACGACGCGGTCGCCGACACGGCGAACGGCGGGTCGGCGAGCCGGCGGTTGGGGACCGGGCCGAACGTGATGGTCTGCGCGGCCCTGGCGATGGCCACGGTCTGGGTCACGTCGGACGCCGGGAGGTAATTGGCGTCACCGGGCTGCGAGACCGTGACTGCGCAGCTGCCCGCGCCGGTGATCGTCAGCGCGCCGGCGGCGAGCACGCAGTTGCCGGTCGCACGGAAGCTCACCGGAAGTCCCGAGGACGCCGTGGCCGTCACGGCGAACGGCGGATCGCCGAACGTGCGGCCGGGCGGCGGCGCGAAGGTGATGGTCTGGCCGGCACGCGCCACGCCGAAGGCGCGCGCGACATCGGCCGCCGGCTCGTAGTCCGCGTTGCCCGCCTGGGATGCGGTCACCGTGCATGAGCCGCCGCCGCCCAGTGTCAGCACGCCGCCAGCGATGGTGCAGTTGCCGCCGGCGGTGAGGCTGACCGCCAGCCCCGAGGACGCGGCCGCGCTCACGGCGAACGGCAGATCGCCGAACGTGCGGTCCGGCAGCATCGCGAAGTCGATGGTCTGGCCGGCGCGCGCGACGGACAGCACGCGCGAGACGTTGGCAGCCGGCTCGTAGTCAGCGTTGCCGGCCTGGGAGGCCACGACCGTGCACGCGCCCGCGGCCGCGAACGTCACGAGGCTGCCGGCGACGGCGCAGGCGCCGGCGGCCGAGAGGTTCACGGGCAGCCCGGACGAAGCGGAGGCCGCGACGACGGTGGGCGGGTTCCCGAAGATCTGGTCGCCGAGCAAGGCGAAGGTAATGGCCTGGGTGGCGCGACGAATGGTGAACGTCTGCGAGACGTCGTCGGCCGGCAGGTACGTCGCGTCACCGCTCTGTGACGCTGTGATGTCGCACGCGCCGGCGCGGAGGAGCGTCACCGAGCCGTCGGCCACCGAGCACGCGCCGCTGGCGGCGAACGTCACCGCAAGACCCGAGGTCGCGGTCGCCGTCACGCCGACGGGCGCCGCACCAAACGCCTGGTCGGCCAGTCCCGGGAACGCGATCGTCTGAGGTCCCCGGCGCGGCGTGGCCAGGACGACGTGGCTGGTCGCCGTGCCGCCCGCGCCGATCTGCAGCAGGAACGCGATCCGGCCGCCGTCGTTGATTGCGTGCGGCCCCACGCGCAGGTCCCGGACGTCAAGACCGAACAGCACGTCGCCCGTCCGCGCGACCTTATCGCGCACCGGATCGTTGCCGGTGAAGAGTCCCACGTCCGCCGATTCGCCTGCCGGCCCGGCGACGAACGCGGGCCGACCGCGGCCGTTGACGCTATAGCTCGACGCCAGTCGGCCGAACATCGGATCCTCGCTGCCGGCGACGAGCACGGTGGCGCTGCCGCCGCGAGCCCGGAACAACAGTGGGGCGCCGCAGTCGCTCAGCACGAAACCGGCATTGTCGATGACAGGGGCGGCGCCGGACACCCTGTCGCATGGGGGGACCACCCCTTCGTTGGTCAGGGCTCCGCCCGAAGCCGTATAGACGCCCATCGTGCCCGTCGCGGGGACCTGCGCCTTGAAGGCAGCCACCCCGGAGTCGTTGAGCGTGGGCGCGCTGAAAGCGAGCAGCCCGGGAGAGCTGCGCGCGATCTCCACGGCGCGGCTGTCATCGAGCCGGACGATGGAGCACGTCGCATCCTGGTTGGTCACGAGAACAGCGACCTGGCCCGCCTGGTTCATGGAGATTTCCGGGGCGAACGCGAGATACGGCCCCGGCCCGAGGAGGTCGGCTCGCGCGAGCGCGCTGAACGAGCCGTCGGCGGCGATTCGCAGGACCACGGCTCCGCTGCCCGCGGCATAGCTCACCGCGATGACGCCGGCGTCGTTGATCACGACCGAGGACGGCGTGCCGGGGCCGACCGCATCGGTGAGGTTGAGCACGGCGGTGAGCTGGGCGCCGTCGCTCCGGAAGACGACGTAGTCGTCGCGGTTGGAGACCGCATTGTAGACGGGCGCGGCGAATGCCGTCGCGCCCGAGGCGTTCACGCTCGGCAGGGTGCGCGTGAACTGGGAGAGGCTTCCCCCGCTGGCGTCGACGGACACGAAGTCGTACTCGACGGCGTGGACGGTGCCGGTGAACGCGGTGAACATCGCGAGAGTGGCCCCGGCGGCCATGGTGACCAGTGCGCGCATGCTGGGCTCCTTGGAGTCGCTCGACCCCCCGGTCAATGCGGTGTGTGGAACGATTGTTCCGAGCATGGTAGAGGCAACGTCGCCCGTGGGCGACATTCTTCGTCTCCCCCGCTCCCTTGACCCGTCTGGCAGCCCGGCGTAGCCTATCCGTCGTCAACCAACGCGGGAGCTCGGGAGAACCGGGCTGAGAGGGCGGCCGTTAACCGCCGACCGCATGAACCTGACCTGGGTAATACCAGCGAAGGGAGGCCACGATGTCCCGCTCACGCAAGATCTACCTCACCGGCTCGCGTTCCGACCTCCGGGTGCCCATGCGCGAAGTCGCGCTCTCCGGCGGCGAGCCGCCGCTCGTCCTCTACGACACGAGCGGTCCCTACACCGATGCCGACGCGCACCCCGACATCAAGCGCGGCCTGGCGCCGCTGCGAGGGCCGTGGGTGGTGGGGCGCGGTGACGTCACGGAGCTGCCCGGGCCGACCTCGCACTATCGCCGGCAGCGCGACGACGACCCGAGCCTGGGTGGGGTGCGCTTCGCCAGCGTGCGCCGGCCCCTGCGCGCCCGTCCGGGCAAGGTCGTGACGCAGATGCATTACGCCCGCCGCGGCGAGCTCACGTCCGAGATGGAATTCATCGCGCTGCGCGAGGGCGTGGAGGCGGCCTTCGTGCGCGACGAGGTCGCGCGCGGCCGCGCCATCATCCCGGCCAACATCAATCATCCTGAAAGCGAGCCGATGATCATCGGCCGCAAGTTCCTCGTGAAGATCAACGCCAACATCGGCAACTCCGCCGTGGCCTCCTCGATCGAGGAGGAGGTGGAGAAGATGACGTGGGCGATCCGCTGGGGCGCCGACACGGTCATGGATCTCTCCACCGGCAAGAACATCCACGAGACACGCGAGTGGATCCTGCGCAACAGCCCGGTGCCCATCGGCACCGTGCCGATCTACCAGGCGCTCGAGAAGGTCGGCGGCAAGGCGGAGGACCTCACCTGGGACCTTTACCGCGACACGCTGATCGAGCAGGCCGAGCAGGGCGTGGACTACTTCACCATCCACGCGGGCGTCCTGCTGCGCTACGTGCCGCTCACGGCCAAGCGCGTCACCGGCATCGTCTCGCGCGGCGGCTCGATCATGGCGAAGTGGTGTCTGGCGCATCACCAGGAGAGCTTCCTCTACACGCACTTCCGCGAGATCTGCGAGATCATGGCCGCCTACGACATCTCGTTCTCGCTCGGCGACGGGCTGCGCCCGGGGTCGGGCGCCGACGCCAACGACGAGGCCCAGTTCGCCGAGCTGGACACGCTGGGCGAGCTCACCAAGGTGGCGTGGGAGCACGACGTGCAGGTCATGATCGAGGGGCCGGGCCACGTGCCGATGCACTTGATCAAGGAGAACATGGACCGTCAGCTCGAGGTCTGCCACGAGGCGCCGTTCTACACGCTCGGGCCGCTGACGACCGACG
>QHSB01000367.1 GCA_003220335.1 Candidatus Rokuibacteriota bacterium | reverse complement strand
GGGTGGAGTTCGACTTCGACGCCAACGACCTGCTGCACGTCCGCGTCGACCGACGGCGCAAGATGTACGCCTCCGCCTTCCTGCGCGCCTTCTACTTCCTCGAGAAGAGCACGATCCTGTCCGACGAGGAGATCCTGTCGCACTTCTACGACATCGAGGACGTGCTGGGCTTCGAGGACGGTAACGCGTGGGTCAAGGTGCACCCCGAAGCCTCGCTGGGCGCCAAGGTTGCCGACGACGTGCGGCCGCCGCGCCACCGCGAGCCGATCGTGCAGGCCGGTAAGGTCCTGAACGCCAAGCTCGTCGAGAAGCTGATCGAGGCCAACGTCGAGAAGATCCCCGTGCGCGCCGAGGCCCTGGTGGGCCGGCGCACCGCCTCCAAGATCGTGGACAGCGAGAGCGGCGAGGTGCTGGTGGGGACCAACACCGAGATCACCTCCACCGTGCTCTCGCAGCTGATGAGCCGCCGGGTGGCGCCGTTCAAGCTGCTCGTGGTGACGCCGGGCAAGGTGGACGCCTCGATGTACGAGACGCTCGCCCGCGACCACGTCAAGAACCCCGACGAGGCGCTCGTCGAGATCTACCGCAAGCTGCGCCCGGGCGACCCGCCCACCGTGGAGTCCGCCCGCGCGCTGTTCCGCGGGATGTTCATGGACGGGCGCCGCTACGACCTCGCCCGCGTCGGCCGCTTCATGATCAACATGAAGCTGAAGATCGACGCGCCGCTCAGCGTGAAGACGCTGCGCAGCGAGGACATCGTCTCCGTCATCAAGCACCTGCTGATGGTCAAGCTGGGCAGCAAGCCCACGGACGACATCGACCACCTCGGCAACCGGCGCGTGCGTTCCGTCGGCGAGCTGCTCGAGAACCAGTTCCGCGTCGGTCTCACGCGCATGGAGCGGGCCGTCAAGGAGCGGATGTCGATCTCCGACATCACCAATCTCATGCCGCACGACCTGATCAACGCGAAGCCCGTCTCCGCGGTGGTCAAGGAGTTCTTCGGCTCCTCGCAGCTCTCGCAGTTCATGGACCAGACGAACCCGCTGGCCGAGCTGACGCACAAGCGGCGCCTGTCGGCCCTGGGCCCGCGCGGCCTGAGCCGCGAGCGCGCCGGGTTCGAGGTGCGCGACGTGCACCCGACCCACTACGGCCGCATCTGCCCGATCGAGACGCCGGAAGGCCCGAACATCGGCCTCATCTCGTCCCTGTCGACGTACGCGCGCACGAACGAGTTCGGCTTCATCGAGACGCCGTACCGCAAGGTCAACGGCGGGCGCGTGACCGACGAGATCATCTTCCTGACCGCGCTGGAGGAGGAGCAGTTCGTCATCGCCCAGGCCAACGCCGAGATCGACCGCACCGGCAAGTTCGTGGCCGAGCGCGTGTCGGCGCGCAAGGGCGGCGAGTTCCGCATGGTGCCGCCCGAAGAGCTGAACTACATGGACGTCTCGCCCAAGCAGCTCGTGTCGGTGGCGGCGGCGCTCATTCCGTTCCTCGAGAACGACGACGCCAACCGCGCGCTCATGGGCTCCAACATGCAGCGCCAGGCGGTGCCCCTGCTGCAGCCCGAGGCGCCGCTGGTCGGCACCGGCATGGAGCACGTGGTGGCCCGCGACTCGGGGTCGGTGGTGGTGGCCAAGCGGCCCGGCGTGGTGGAGTACGTCTCCGCCGACCGCGTGGTGGTCCGCGCCGAGAGCCGGTCGAAGAAGACCGACCCCGTGCAGGACCTGCCGCTCGACATCTACAACCTGACGAAGTACCGCCGCTCCAACCAGAACACGTGCATCAACCAGAAGCCCATCGTGAAGAAGGGGGCGCGGGTGTCGCAGGGCGACATCGTCGCCGACGGCCCCGGCACCGACCAGGGCGAGCTGGCCCTCGGGCGCAACGTGCTCGTGGCCTTCATGCCGTGGGGCGGCTACAACTTCGAAGACGCGATCCTCGTCTCCGAGCGGCTCGTGAAGGACGATCGCTTCACCTCGATCCACATCGAGGAGTTCGAGATCCAGGCGCGCGACACCAAATTGGGAAAGGAAGAAGTGACGAGGGACATTCCCAATGTGTCCGAAGAGGCCCTCAAGGACCTCGATGACTCGGGCATCGTGCGCATCGGCGCCAAGGTCAAGCCCGGGGACATCCTGGTGGGCAAGATCACGCCGAAGGGCGAGACTCAGCTGACCCCTGAAGAGAAGTTGCTGAGGGCCATTTTCGGCGAGAAGGCGGGCGACGTGCGCGACACGTCGCTGACGGTGCCGCCGGGCATCGAGGGCACCGTGGTGGACGTGAAGGTGTTCTCGCGGCGCGGCGTCGACAAGGACGAGCGCGCCAAGTCCATCGAGGAGGAGGAGATCGGCCGCCTCGAGAAGGACTACCAGGACGAGATCGCCATGGTCGAGATGGAGCGCGACCAGAAGCTCAAGAACCTCCTGGTCGGCAAGACCGCGCTCAACGAGCTGTTCGATCCGACCAACAAGGTCCGGCGCGTCACCAAGAAGAGCGACCGGATCGAGCGCCCGGATCTCGACAACTTCTCCTGGAACGAGCTGAAGAAGATCAAGGTGAAGGAGGACGAGGGGCTCGCGCAGATGGTGCGCCGCATCGAGGAGCTGGCCGAGGAGCAGATCGGCATCTACGACTCGATGCTGGAGGACCGCATCGGGCGCCTGCGCCGCGGCGACGACCTGCCGCCGGGCGTCATCAAGATGGTGAAGGTCTACGTGGCCGTGAAGCGCAAGCTCTCGGTCGGCGACAAGATGGCCGGCCGTCACGGCAACAAGGGCGTCGTTTCCAAGGTGCTGCCGGAAGAGGACATGCCGTTCCTCCCGGACGGCTCGCCCGTCGAGATCGTCCTCAACCCGCTTGGCGTGCCCTCGCGCATGAACGTCGGCCAGATCCTCGAGACGCATCTGGGCTGGGCGGCGCGCGCGCTCGGACTCTGGGTGGCCAGCCCGGTCTTCGACGGCGCCACCGAGGGCGAGATCAAGGAGCACCTGACGCAGGCCGGCCTGCCCACCACCGGCAAGACCGCCCTGTACGACGGTCGCACCGGCAAGCCCTTCCATCAGGAAGTGACGGTGGGGCAGATCTACATCCTGAAGCTCGCGCACCTGGTCGACGACAAGATGCACGCCCGATCGATCGGGCCGTACTCGCTGGTCACCCAGCAGCCGCTGGGCGGCAAGGCGCAGTTCGGGGGCCAGCGCTTCGGCGAGATGGAGGTGTGGGCGCTCGAGGCGTACGGCGCCGCGCACACGCTGCAAGAGATGCTCACCGTCAAGTCGGACGACGTGGAGGGACGCAACCGCATCTACGAGGCGATCGTCAAGGGTGAGAACTTCCTCGAGCCCGGTACGCCGGAGTCGTTCAACGTGTTGGTGAAGGAGCTCCAGTCCCTCGCGCTCGACGTCGAGCTGGTGACCAAAGATGGCAAGAAAGCTTAAGGAGAATACTGAATGTTGACGGATCGGCCTTTCGGCAGCCTGATCAGAGAGGACAAGCCTACCAAGGACCTGTGGGGCATCCTCGATCGGCATGCGAAGCCCATCACGTTTGACGCGATCCGCATCAAGCTGGCCTCGCCGGAGAAGATCCGCGGCTGGTCGCACGGCGAGGTGAAGAAGCCGGAGACCATCAATTACCGGACCTTCAAGCCGGAGCGCGACGGCCTCTTCTGCGCGCGCATCTTCGGGCCGACGAAGGACTACGAGTGCGCGTGCGGCAAGTACAAGCGCATGAAGTTCGCCGGCGTCGTGTGCGACAAGTGCGGCGTCGAGGTGACGCGCGCGCGGGTGCGCCGCGAGCGCATGGGTCACATCGAGCTGGCCTCGCCGGTCAGCCATGTGTGGTTCTTCAAGGGGCTGCCCAGCCGCATCGGCCAGCTCCTCGACATGTCGCTGCGCGAGCTGGAGAAGATCCTCTACTTCGAGGAGTACGTGGTCCTCGAGAGCACCATCGAGGCGGTGGCCAAGGTTCCCGGCATCAAGAAGAAGGACCTCGTCAGCGTCGACAAGGTCCGCAAGCTCCAGGAGGAGCACGGCCCCAGCGCGCTGAAGGTCGGCATGGGCGCCGAGGCCATCCGCGAGCTGCTGCGCGACATGGACCTGGACTCGCTCGCGCGCGATCTGCGGGC
>QHSB01000264.1 GCA_003220335.1 Candidatus Rokuibacteriota bacterium | reverse complement strand
TCATCAACGACGAGATCGATCGCATGCGCCATTCCGCAACCCGGTCGCTGCTCGAGCGTCGCGACGTGGTGGTGGTGGCCTCCGTCTCCTGTATCTACGGCATCGGCGCGCCCGAGACGTACCGCGAGATGCACCTGTCGCTCCGGGAAGGGGAGTCGCTCGACCGCGACGAGATCGTGCGCCGGCTGGTGGCGGTGCAGTACGAGCGCAACGACTACGACTTCCACCGCGGGACCTTCCGCGTGCGCGGCGACGTGGTGGAGATCTTCCCCGCCAACGAGGAGTCGCACGCGCTGCGCGTCGAGCTGTGGGGCGACGTGGTGGAGGCGATCCATCGGATCGATCCGCTCAAGGGCGCGGTGCTGGAGCGCCTGCCGGAGGTGCGCGTCTACCCGGCGAGCCACTACGTGACGCCGGCCGAGCAGCTCGACCGCGCGATGGGGACGATCCAGGAGGAGCTGGGCGAGCGCCTGGCCTTCCTCAAGACGCGCAACCGGCTGCTGGAGGCGCAGCGGCTCGAGCAGCGCACGCTCTTCGACCTGGAGATGCTGCGCGAGCTCGGTTACTGCCACGGCATCGAGAACTACTCGCGGCACCTCACCGGGCGGCGGCCCGGCGAGCCGCCGCCGGTGCTCATCGAGTACCTGCCGTCCGACGCGCTCGTGATCATCGACGAGAGCCACGTGGCCGTCCCGCAGATCCGCGGCATGTACTACGGCGACCGCTCGCGCAAGGAGGCGCTCGTGGAGTACGGCTTCCGGCTGCCGTCCGCCTTCGACAACCGGCCGCTGACCTTCGAGGAGTTCACGCGAATCGTCAAGCAGACCGTGTACGTTTCCGCGACGCCCGGCGACTACGAGGTGCGCCTGGCCGACGACGCGCTGGCGGAGCAGGTGATCCGGCCCACCGGCCTCACCGATCCGAAGATCACCGTGCGGCCCGCCGGCGACCAGGTGGACGACCTGCTGCACGAGATCCGCGCGCGCGCCGAGCGTGAGGAGCGGGTGCTGGTGACCACGCTCACCAAGCGCATGGCCGAGGACCTCACCGAGTACTACCAGCAGCTCGGCCTGCGCGTGCGGTACCTGCACTCCGACATCGACACCCTCGACCGCGTCGCCCTCATCCGCGACCTGCGCCTCGGCAAGTTCGACTGCCTCATCGGCATCAACCTCCTGCGCGAGGGCCTGGACATCCCCGAGGTCTCGCTGGTGGCCATCCTCGACGCCGACAAGGAGGGCTATCTGCGCTCCGGGACCTCGCTCATCCAGACGGCGGGGCGGGCCGCGCGCAACCTCAACGGTGAGGTGATCATGTACGCCGACCACGTCACCGACTCCATGGCGCAGACGCTGAGGGAGACGGACCGGCGGCGGGTGCTGCAGGCGCAGTACAACGAGGAGCACGGCATCACGCCGGAGACGATCCGCTCGTCCATCCGCGAGCTCCTGCAAACGGTCTACGAGCGCGACTACTACACCGTCGAGGTGGAGACCCCGGCGAAGGAGACGTTCGACTCGCCCGCCGATCTCGAGCGCCGCATCACCGACCTGGACACGCAAATGAAGGACGCGGCGCGGCGGCTCGACTTCGAGCAGGCCGCCGAGCTCCGCGACCGCATCCGCGCGCTCCGGCGTCAGCAGGTCAGCTAAGCAGGCGCCGGTCGACGGTAGGCCGGGCGAGTCGGAGCCGCCACGATCCAGGCCAGGCCACCCACGCCTCGATCGGGGCAGGCGCCGTCGCTACAATAGACAGGCCGTGAGCACGCAAACCGTCGACGACAAGCTTCAGCGCCTGCCCGATCGACCTGGCGTCTACCTGTATCGCGACGCCAAGGCGCAGGTGGTCTATGTCGGCAAGGCCGGCTCCCTGCGGAGCCGCGTCCGCTCCTACTTCCAGGAGTCCCGGCCGCGCGACGCCAAGACCGACGCGCTGGTGCGCCAGATCGCCGACCTCGAGTACATCGTGACCGACAACGAGCTCGAGGCGCTCATGCTCGAGGCGAACCTGGTGCGCAAGCACCGGCCCCGCTACAACATCATCCTCAGAGACGACAAACATTACCCGTTCCTGAAACTCACAACCAACGAGCCGTTTCCGAGGCTGCTGGTCGCGCGGCGTGTGCAGAGCGACGGCGCGCTTTATTTTGGCCCGTTCTATCCGGCCACCGCCATGCGGGAGACGCTGCGGCTGACGCGCCAGCTCTTCCCGCTGCGCACGTGCTCGATCGAGATCGACGGGACGCTGCCGCGGCCCTGCATCCAGTACGCGATCCACCGCTGCAACGCGCCGTGCACGGGCTGGGAGACCCGCGAGGGCTACGCGAAGACGGCGCGCGACGTCCAGCGCTTCCTCGAGGGCAAGAACGACGACCTCGCCCTGACGCTCACGCGGCAGATGGAGGAGGCGGCCGCCGAGCAGAAGTTCGAGCGCGCGGCCGTGCTGCGCGACCAGATCCAGTCGCTCAACAAGGTACGCGAGCGCCAGAAGATCATCTCCACCGAGGAGGTCGACCAGGACGTGCTCGGCGTGGTCCGCCAGGGCAACGACGCGTGCGTCGAGCTGTTCTTCGTGCGCAGGGGACGGCTGGTCGGTCAGGAGGCGTTCTTCTTCGACAAGGTCGCCGGCTGGAGCGACGGCGAGATCCTCTCGGCCTTCGTGCGGCAGTTCTACGCCAAGCCGGTGACGCCGGCGCCCGAGGTGCTGGTGTCCGAGGAGATCCCGGAGTGCCCACTGATCGAAGAGTGGCTGAGCGGGATCGCCAAGCGCCGCGTGCAGATCCAGGCCCCGCAGCGCGGCGGCAAGCGAGAGTTCGTGGCCATGGCCGAGGCCAACGCCGCCATCGCGCTGCAGAACCACCTGCTCTCGCGCGGCAACCGCCAGCAGCTCGTCCAGGAAGAGCTCACGCGCGCGCTGAGCCTGCCGGGCCAGCCCAACCGCATCGAGGGCTACGACATCTCCAACATCCAGGGCACCGAGCAGGTGGGCTCGATGGTCGTGTGGGAGAACGGCGGCATGAAGAAGGACGACTACAAGCGCTTCAAGATCCGCACGGTCAGCGGCGCCGACGACTTCGGGTCGCTGCGCGAGGTGCTGGGCCGGCGCTTCGGGCGCGCCCTCGAGCAGGGGAGCGTGCTGCCCGACCTCGTCTTGATCGACGGCGGCCGCGGTCAGCTGAATGTAGGACTTCAAGTGCTTCAGGAGCTCGGGCTGGACTACATCCCGGTGGCCGCCCTGGCAAAACAACAAGAAGAAGTCTACGTCGGCGATAGCCGCGAGCCTTTGCTGCTCGATCCTACTTCTCCAGCGCTGCACACGCTCCAGAAGATCCGTGACGAGGCGCACCGGTTCGCGATCACGTATCACAAAAAGCTCCGCGGCCAGCGCACGATCCAGTCCGCGCTCGACGCCATCCCCGGCGTGGGGCCGACGATCCGCACGAGCCTGCTCAAGACCCTGGGCTCGGCGCGCCGGGTGCGGGAGTCGTCGGTGGCGGAGCTGGCGGCGGTGCCCAAGGTCACACCGAAGATGGCGCACAAGATTTACGAGCACTTCCACCCGCCCGAGGCGGCGGCGGAGCCCGGCGCGCCGGCCGCCGGGGAACCGCCGCAGGCCATCCGGGGTTGACTGCTAGAATCCCGCAATGTCCCGAGGAGGTGAGTCCGCATGAAGAAGCTCCTGACCGTCATGGCCGTCGCCGTCAGCCTCGCGCTGACGAGCGGGGTCGCCCTCGCCAGCTCCTGCCCGAAGGTCATCAAGGAGGGCCGCGAGGCCGCCGCGAAGATGGACAAGAACGACCCCAAGGTGAAGGGGGCAGTCGCCAAGCTGGACGAGGCCCAGGGCCTGCACGACGGCGGCAAGCACGCCGAGTCGCTGGCCAAGGCCAACGAAGCGCTCGCCGACCTCGGAGTAAAGAAGCAGTAAACGGTCGCCGCGATGCCGGGAGGTTTGGGGGGCCCTTCGAGGCCCCCCATCTTCAACAATGGTCAGCCCCCCGGCACCCAGCCACGCGGCTTTCCGCGGCATCCCTGCTAAAATTCAGTCCTGATGTCGTCCGACCGCTATCCGTTCCGCGAGATCGAGGCCAAGTGGCAACGGATCTGGGACGAGCGCCGGCAGTATCGCGCCGTCGAGGATCCCGGCCGTCCGAAGTTCTACTGCCTCGAGATGTTCCCGTATCCCTCGGGCCGCATCCACATGGGCCACGTCCGCAACTACGCCATCGGCGACCTGCTCGCGCGCTTCAAGCGGATGCGCGGCTTCAACGTGCTCCACCCGATGGGCTGGGACGCCTTCGGACTGCCCGCGGAGAACGCGGCCATCGAGCACGGTGTGCACCCCGCGATCTGGACGTACGAGAACATCGACTACATGCGCGCGCAGTTCAAGCAGCTCGGCATCTCCTACGACTGGGAGCGTGAGTTCGCGACGTGCGACCCGTCCTATTACAAGTGGGAGCAGCTCGTGTTCATCAAGATGCTCGAGCGCGGGCTCGCGTACCGGCGCCGCTCGACGGTCAACTGGTGTCCGTCGTGCCAGACCGTGCTCGCCAACGAGCAGGTGGAGAACGGGCGCTGCTGGCGCTGCGACTCGGAGGTCACCCCGCGGGAAATCGACGGCTGGTTCTTCAAGATCACCGCCTACGCCGACGAGTTGCTCGAGTGGTGCGACCGCCTGCCCGGCTGGCCCGAGCGCGTCATCACGATGCAGCGCAACTGGATCGGCCGCAGCGAGGGCGCGGAGTTCGACCTCCCGGTGGCCGGGCGCCCCGAGCTCAAGATCCGCGTGTTCACGACGCGACCCGACACCGCGTTCGGCATGACCTACGCGGTGCTCGCTCCCGAGCACCCCCTGGTCGACCGCCTCGTCACCGACGAGGCCGAGCGGCGCGCCGTGGTCGAGTTCCGCGCGGACGTCGCGCGCGAGTCGGAGATCGAGCGGCTCGCCGCCGACCGTCCCAAGCGCGGGCTGCGCCTGCGCGCGAAGATCGTGAACCCGTTCAACGACGCCGAGATCCCGCTGTTCATCGCCGACTACGTTCTCATGGGCTACGGCACCGGGGCCATCATGGCCGTGCCCGGCGAAGACCAGCGCGACTGGGAGTTCGCAAAACAGCACGGGCTGCCGATCATCGAGACCGTGAAGCGCCCGGACGGCTGGGTGGGCGAGGCGTACGGAGGCGACGGGATCAAGATCAACTCCGGCTTTCTCAACGGCCTCACCGTCGCCGAGGCCAAGCGCAGGGCCATCGACTGGCTCGTCGAGCGCGGGTGTGGCGTGGCCAAGGTGAACTATCGGCTGCGCGACTGGGGCATCAGCCGGCAGCGGTACTGGGGGGCGCCGATCCCCGTGCTCTACTGCGAGAAGGACGGGATGGTGCCGGAGGACGAGAAGAACCTGCCCGTGGTGCTCCCGCGCGACGTGCAGCTCTCGGGCAAGGGCGGCTCGCCGCTCGCCGAGGTCGCCTCGTTCGTCAACGCCACGTGTCCCAAGTGCGGCGGCAAGGCGCGGCGCGAGACCGACACGATGGACACCTTCGTCGAGTCGTCCTGGTACTTCCTGCGCTACTGCTCGCCGAGGTACGACAAGGGCATGTTCGAGCGCGGCGCCGCCGAGTACTGGATGCCCGTCGACCAGTACATCGGCGGGATCGAGCACGCCGTGCTGCACCTGCTCTACGCGCGCTTCTACACGAAGGTCCTGCGCGACCTCGGCATGGTGAAGGTGGACGAGCCGTTCACGGCGCTCCTCAGCCAGGGGATGGTCATCAAGGACGGCGCGAAGATGTCGAAGTCCAAGGGCAACGTCGTCGACCCCGACGACATCATCCGCACCCTCGGCGCCGACACCGCGCGGCTATTCTCGCTCTTCGCCGCGCCGCCGGAGAAAGATCTCGAGTGGAACGATCACGGTGTCGAAGGCGCCAGCCGATTCCTGAACCGCGTCTGGCGCTTCGTGGTCACGCACGCCGAGGAGATCCGGACCGCGTCACACCCCGGGCGAATCGGCGGGGGCGTCGCGCCCCACCCGTCCTCACTAAGCTTCCGGCGGACGATCCACGAGACGATCGCGAAGGCCACGCAGGACATCGAGCGCGACTTCCACTTCAACACGGCGATCAGCGCGGTGATGGAGCTGGTGAATGCGTTGTACGCGTTCGAGGCCGCGCCCCACGACGGCATGCCGGCCGGCGAGCGGGCCGCGCTTCTGCGCGAGGCGGTGGAGATCACGCTGCTCCTGCTCGGGCCGATGGCGCCCCACGTCACCGAGGAGCTCTGGTCCCAGCTCGGCCATACCGAGAGCCTCTTCACGCAGCCCTGGCCGGAGGCGGACGCCGCCGCGCTCGTGAAGAAGGAAGTGACGCTGGTGGTGCAGGTGGACGGCAAGGTGCGCAGCCGCCTCCAGGTCGACGTCGGGACGCCGAACGAGCGGATCCAGCGCCTGGCCCTCGCCGATGACCGGGTGCAGCCCTGGGTGCGCGAGCGCGCCGTCGAGCGCGTGGTCGTCGTCGCCAACCGCCTCGTCAACATCGTGACGCGCGCGTGACGCCCGGCCGGCTCCGCGTGCTCGCGCTGGCCGTCGCGCTCCTGGGCCTCGGCGCGTGCGGCTACTCCTTCCGCGGCACGCTGCCCTCGCACATCCATACGGTGGCCGTGCCGATCTTCCTCAACCGCACGCAGGAACCGGGCGTGGACTCGATCATCACCGCGGCGGTCGCCCGGGCGTTCGCGACGAACGGCCGGCTCCGCGTCGTGCGCCCCGCGGACGCCGACGCGATCCTCGACGGCGAGATCATGAGCTACGGCGTGTGGCCGATCGCCTTCGACCCGGCGCTCAACATCCAGTTGTACCGGCTCGCGGTCACGCTGAATCTCCGGATGCGCGACGTGCGACGCAACACCGTCCTCTTCCAGCAGGCCAACGTGACGGAGCAGGCCGACTTCCGTGTGGTCGGCCCCGTCTCGGCCACGATCGCACGCGAGGAGACGGCGCTGACGCAGGCCTCGGCCGAGATCGCGCGCTCGATCGTGAGCCTCGCCATCGACCGCCTCTGACCGGCGGCCGCATGGACTACGCCGCGTTCCTGCAGACCGCCGGCCGCGGCCAGCCGCCGCCGATCGCCCTTCTGCACGGTCCCGACCCCCAGCTGCTCGACGACGCGCTCGCCGCCGCCACCCGCGGGCTGTTTCGCGATGCGGGCGAGGCCGCGCTCGGCCGCGAGGTCTTCGAGGGCGCGGAGGCCGCCGTCGACGACGTCGTGCGGTCCGCCAGCACGCTGCCCTTCATGACCACGATGCGGCTCGTCGTCGTGCGCCGCTGCCAGGCGCTGCCCGCGAAGGGCGCCGACACGCTTGCCGCCTACGCGCGCGACCCGAACCCGTCGAGCTGTCTGCTGCTGCTCGCCGAGGAGTCGCTCGCCGCATCACGCGAGCGCCGCGACCACTGGCTGCTGACGGCGGTGCCGACGGCGGCCATCGTCTCCCTGGCGATGCGCGAGGGCCGCTCCGCGGAGGCGTGGCTGCGCCAGCGCGCGGGTGCGGAGGGACTGACGATCAGCGAGGAGGCCGCGCGCCTCCTCGTGCAGTGGGTGGGTGACGATGGCGCCAGCCTCCTCGGCGAGGCGCGCAAGGCGGCGCTCGCCGGCGGCAGCGACAACGCCGCCGTCGGCGTGAAGGAGGTGACCGCCGTCGTGGGTGAGCACCGTCTGAGCGGCGTCTTCGATCTCACGCGCGCCGTTCAGCGCCGCGAGATCGGCGTCGCGCTCCGCACGCTGGACCGGCTGCTCGCGACCGAGGAGCCGATGCGCCTGCTCGCGCTGCTCACCGCCGACGCGCGCGCGACGATGACCGTGGCCGACCTCGCCGCGCGGGGGCAGGGCGCCGAGCAGATCGCGCGTGTCGTGCGCAAGCCGCCGCCGGTCGTCGACGCGATCGCGCGCGGCCCCGGCGCCGCGCCCGCGCCGGTTCTGGCCCGGCGACTGGAACGGTGCTGGGAGGCGGAGCGGCGACTGAAGTCGAGCGGCGACGCGGCCGCCGAGCTCACCGCGCTGGTGCTCGACCTCTGTCGGTGAGCGGCCGGGCGCGGCGCACGCTCGCGCTCCTCGTCGCCGGGGCCATGGCGTGGGGACCCGCGTCGGCCGCCGCGCAGAGCGCGTGCGCCGGCTGCGTCGTCGCCGGCGCCGGGCGCGCACCGCTCACGGTCCCCGCCGGCACACCGCTCGCCGGCTACGGCGGCATGCCGCGCCGTCTCCTCCTGCCCGACGTGCTCGACCGGTACCCGCACGCGTTCTGGCTGAAGCCGGGCCGGCCCGAGCACGACGGGCTCGCCGCGCGCGCGCTGGTGCTCGAGCGCGACGGCACGCGGGTGATCTGGGTCGCGGTGGACCTCATCGCCGTGGACCGCGCGTTCACCGAGACGGTGACCATCCGGCTCGCGCGCGCCGGCGTGCGTCCCGCCGTGCTCGTGATCTCGGCGTCGCACACGCATTCGGGACCCGGCGCCTTCCTGGACTCTGCGCTGCTGGGCTTCCTCGCCGCCGATCGTGAGGACGCGGCGGTACGCGAGGCGCTGGTGGCGGGCGTGATCGAGGCGGTGCGCCGCGCCGACGACGCCCGCGGGCCCGCGCGCGTCGCCGTCGGCCTCGCCACCGCACCAGCGGTCGTCCGGAGCCGACTCGGCGGGCCACTCGATCCCGAGGTCGTCGTGCTCGCCGTGCGCCGACCGAGCGGCGCACCGGTCGCGCTGGTCTGGAACTTCGCGATCCACGGCACGATGCTGGGCCCGGGCAATCTGAGGCTGTCCGCGGACGTGATGGGTGCTGCCTCGGAGACGCTGGAGCAGGCGCTGCACGCGCCCGCGCTGTTCGTCAACGGCGCCGTCGGCGACGTGAGTCCGGCCAGTCACGGCCCGCACTCGCTCGGCGAGGTGGCCCAGGCACTCGCGACGGCGGCACGCACCGCGTGGGAGCGCGCGACGCCGGTCGGCCCGGGGCGGCTCGTGGCGCGGGTCGTGCGGGTGGACCTGCCGTCACCCCGGCTCTCGCTCCACAACTGCCTCCGCGGCTGGATGCCCGCTGCCGTCACGCTCCCCCTCGACGGCGCCTTTCCGAGCGAGACGACGCTGACGGCGGTCGCGCTCGGTGACATCGCGTGGGTGGCGCTGCCCGGCGAGCCGGCCACCGCGCTCGGCCAGCGCATCAAGACCGAAGCCCGGCGGATCTTTGGCCAGGCCTTCGTGGCGGGCGTGTCGAACGACTACATCGGCTATCTCGTGACGGCCGCGGACTACGTCCGGCCGACGTACGTCACGTGCGCTTCGGTCTACGGGGCGAAGACCGGCGACCGCCTCGCTGCGCGCGCGGTGGCCGTGCTGCGCGAGCTCCACGCGGAGGGACGCGGACGATGAGTCCTACTTGCGGTAGGACACGCTCACGCGCGGGACTAGCGGGCGGCGGCCAGACGCCGGGCGAGCGCCGACTTCTTGCGGGCGGCGGTGTTGCGGTGGACGACGCCCTTGGTGACCGCCTTGTCGAGCGCGCGGATCGCGTCGGCGACGGCGGTGGGGAGCGCGTCGCCGCCGGCCGCGCGGGCGGTCTTGACGGCGGTGCGGACGTGCGAGCGGATCGTACGGTTGCGCACACGGCGCCTCTCGTTCGTGCGGATGCGCTTGATGGCCGACTTGGTATTTGCCACCTGATCTGCCTTTCTTATGTGACGTCGGGGCGGCTTCGACCCGACGGTCGGCGAATCAACGGTCGCCGTCCGTGCGAACAACGTGTCGAATCTTGCCGCAGTTCGGCGGGGATTACAAGGTGAGCGAGACGCCCGGCCTCGAGCGGCAGGTCGTCGGCGCGCTCGGCACCATCGGCGGCGCCACGCTGGCCAGCCGCGTGCTCGGCTTCGTGCGCGACATGGTCGTCGCCCTCGCGTTCGGCGCCGGGCCGGTCACCGACGCCTTCTTCGTCGCCTATCGGATCCCGAACGTCCTGCGCCGGCTGCTGGCCGAGGGCGCGCTGTCGACGGCCGTCATCCCCGTGTTCACCGAATACGCCGCCGTCCGCTCGCGCGAGGAGCTGCACCGCCTCGTGCGCGCCACGCTGGGCGCCGCCCTTGCGACGCTGACGGCGACGACGCTCCTGGGCATCGCGCTGGCCCCCTGGCTGCTCCGCGCCATCGCACCCGGCTTCACGTCCGATCCCGCCCAGGAGGCGCTCGCCGTCCAGCTCACGCGCGTGATGTTCCCGTACCTCCTCCTGGTCGGGCTGGCCGCGCTGGGCATGGGCGCCCTGAACGCCGAGAACCGCTTCTTCGCCGGAGCCTTCGGGCCCGCCGTCTCCAACATCGGCATGATCGCCGGCGTGCTGCTGCTGGCGCGTCACGTCGACCCGCCGATCCTGGCGCTGGCCGTCGGCGTCCTTGCGGGCGGCGTGGGCCAGCTGCTCGTGCAGATGCCCGACCTCGCGCGCGCCGGCCTCCTGCTGGGCCCGTCGTGGGAGCCACGCCATCCGGCCCTCGTGCGGATGGCGCGCCTGCTCGCGCCGGCCGTCTTCGGTCTGGCCGCGGTGCAGGTGATGGTCTTCCTCAACACCCTGCTCGCCTCGCTGCTGCCGGTCGGCTCGATATCCTTCCTTTATTATGCCGACCGGGTGATGGAGTTCCCCCTCGGCGTCTTCGGCATCGCGCTCGCCTCGGCGGCGCTGCCCGCGATGTCGCGCCAGGCGGCCGCCGGCGACACGCGCGCCCTGGCGGGGACGCTGAACTTCGCGCTCCGGCTGGCCGTCTACATCTGCATCCCGGCCACCATCGGCCTCCTCGTGCTGCGCGCGCCGATCACGCGCGTGCTGTTCGAGCGCGGGCGCTTCACGTCCGCCGACACCGTGGCCACGGCGGAGGCGCTCAGCGGCTACGCCGTCGGCCTCGTCGCCTTCGCCGCCGCCCGGATCACCGCACAGGCCTTCTACGCGGTGGGCCGACCGGGCGTGGCCGTGCGGCTCGGGATCCTCGCCGTCGCCGCGAACGTCCTGGCCGCCCTGGCGCTGATGCGCCCGCTCGGTCACGCCGGACTCGCGTACGCGTCGTCGATCGGCGCCTTCGTGAATCTGATGATGCTGCTCTGGGTGGCGCGGCGGCGTTTCGGCCGGCTGGGCGGCCGCGCGCTGCTCGCCTCGTCGCTGCGCACGGCCGCCGCATCGGCGCCGCTCGCCGCGTGCTGCTGGCTCGCGCTGCCGATCCTCGGCGTTCGCCGCGGACTCGCGGTGGACGCCACGCTGTTGCTCACCACCATCGCCATCGGCGCGCTCGTGTTCTGGCTCGCCAGCGCGGCGCTCGGCTCGTCGGAGCGCCGGACGCTCGGCCGGTTGCTCCGCACGCGCCGCGCGCCGTAGCGCGCCGCGCGAATTGCCAGCCGCGCGGGCGGCGTGCTATAGTCCGTCGTGCACTCCAACGCCGCCACGTCACTCACCCGTAATCCGGTTCCTGCGCCCCCGCCGACCGCCTAGATGACGACCGTCGTCGGCGCGCACCGGACCCCGCCCGCAGCGTGGTGGAGCCTCCCGGACGGCGCCGGAGCACGGTGCGTGGCGCCAACGGGGCCGAGATGATGGCCGCGCGCCGGGCCCACGCCTACCCCCAGGTCGTTCTCACCGCCGGCGATCTCGTCGATACCGAGGTGCTCGCGGCGCCGCCGGGCATCAGCGCCGCCGACGCGCTGCGACTCGCCCGGCGCCGTCGTGTGCGCGTGCTCGCGTGCGGCGCCACCACGCACGTGCTCGTCGACGACCTCGCCCGTGCCGACAGCCTCGGACTGGGCGACCTGGCCGCGCGCGCGGTGGCGCGTCCGCTGCCGATCGTGCCCCCGCGCACGCCGGAGCTGGCGGTGCGACGGCGACTCGCCGAGGGTGCGCCGACGGTGATCGTCTCTGGCGCGGGCGCCATCGCGCGGCCCGGGACGCCGCGCGCCGTGCCTGTGCGCGCGCGGCTCGAGAAGGCGCTGCCGGCCGCGACGCGGGCGCTGCTCGCCGAGGTCGCGCGCGTGGCGGCGGGCCAGGGCGCGCGCGCGTTCGTCGCCGGCGGTCTGGTGCGCGACGCGTGGCGCGGCGCGATCGGCGCCGCCGGCGACCTCGACATCGTCGTCGAGGGCGACGGGCCGGCGGTGGCGCGGGCGCTGGCCGACGCGCTCGACGGCACCCTGGTCGAGCACGAGCGCTTCCTCACGGCCTCGGTGCGCGCCCCGGGCCACGGGCGCATCGACGTCGCCACGGCGCGCAGCGAGCGGTACGACTCCCCGGGCGCGCTGCCGCGCGTGCTGCCGGCGCCGATCGGCCAGGATCTCCAGCGCCGTGACTTCGGCGTCAACGCGATGGCGGTGGAGGTGACCTCCGACGCCTGGGAGCTGCTGGACCCCTTCGCGGGCGCCGCCGATCTGGAGCGGCGACGCCTGCGCATTCTCCATCCGCTGTCGTTCGTGGAGGACCCGACGCGGCTGCTGCGCGCGGCACGCTACGCGGCGCGGCTCGACCTGCGTCCCGACGCGTGGACCGCGCGGTGCCAGGCCCTGGCGCTGAGTCTCGCGCCGTACGCCGCGCTCTCTGCCCAGCGCATCGCGACGGATCTGGAGCGGCTGCTCGCCGAGCCTCGCTGCGCGAAGGCGCTCGCGGTGCTGGCGCGCGGCGGCGCACCGCGACTGCTCGATCCGCGCTGGCGGCTCACGCGCGCCACGTCCGCGCGGCTCGCCGCGGTGCCGACGACGCTCGCGTGGACCGCCGGGCGGGCCGTGACTCGCCCCCTCATCGTCGGTGCGCTGGCCCTCGCCGGTGACCAGCCTGCCGCGGTGGCCGAGACGATGGCGGGACGTCTCGGGCTGAGCGGAGAGCCCCTGAGCGAGCTGCGCCGCGCCCTGGCCGAGACGCCGGCGCTGGCCCGGCGCGTCGGCGCCGCGACGCCCAGCGCGGCGGGACGCGCACTGCGCGGCGCGAGCGGCGCCACGCTCGCCGCGCTGCACCTCGCCGGTGGCGCCGCGCGCCAGCGCGTCGAATGGTGGCTGGCGCGCGGGCGCATGGTGGAGCCGACGGTCGGTGGCGACGACGTGATCGCCCTCGGCGTGCCGCGCGGCCCGGCCGTGGCCTCAGCGCTGGCCGCGCTGCGTGACGCGCGACTGGACGGGCTCGTCGTCGACCGGGCGACGGAAATGGACTATGTTCGTGCATGGCATTCCAGCCAGGAAAGGAAGGCCTGACGGTGGCGCCGAAATACATCTTCGTGACCGGCGGCGTCGTGTCCTCGCTCGGCAAGGGACTGGCGGCAGCGTCCATGGGGGCGCTGCTGGAGGCGCGCGGATACCGTGTGACGCTGCAGAAGATGGATCCCTACATCAACGTCGACGCGGGGACGATGAGTCCCTACCAGCACGGCGAGGTCTTCGTGACCGACGACGGCGGCGAGACCGACCTCGACCTCGGCCACTACGAGCGGTTCACCTCGGCCCGCGTCACCCGCGACCACAACATCACCACGGGCAAGGTCTACCACTCGGTCATCACGAAGGAGCGGCGCGGCGACTACCTCGGGCGGACGGTGCAGGTGATCCCGCACATCACCGACGAGATCAAGGCCATGATCCGCAAGGTCGGCGCCGGCCAGGACGTCGTCATCGTCGAGGTCGGCGGGACCGTCGGCGACATCGAGGGGCTGCCGTTTCTCGAGGCGATCCGCCAGCTGAAGAAGGACGTCGGCAAGGAAAACGTCCTCTACGTCCACCTCACGCTCGTGCCGTTCATCCAGGCGGCCGCGGAGCTGAAGACGAAGGCGACGCAGCACTCGGTGAAGGAGCTGCGCGCGATCGGTATCCAGCCCGACGTCCTGCTCTGCCGCACCGACCGCTACCTGCCGCCGGGCATCAAGTCGAAGATCGCGCTCTTCTGCGACGTCGAGGAAGAGGCGGTCATCACGGCCAAGGACGTCGATACGGTCTATGAGGTTCCGCTCGTGTTCCACCGGGAGGGCCTGGACTCGATCATCGTCAAGGGTCTCGGCCTCGAGGACCGGCCCATCGACCTCTCGCGCTGGGAGGACGTCGTGCGCCGCGTGAAGTCGCCGCGCACCACCACGCGCCTGGCCGTGGTG
>QHSB01000366.1 GCA_003220335.1 Candidatus Rokuibacteriota bacterium | reverse complement strand
GGGGCGCGCCGCCGCCAGCGCCTCGAGGATCCGTGCGGTGATGGGCCGCGCGTTCTCGGGATCGAGCCAGTAGTGCGGGTTGCCGTAGGCGTGCAGGTGCGGCCGCGTGCCGGCCGACAGCCGCGGCACCTCCGAGTCGAGCACGACGACGGCCCGCGCGACGTCCACGTCGCGCGGCGCGGCGCCCGCCGCCGCCACCGCGCGCGGCAGCCACGGCTCGTGATCGAGGCCGACGCGCACCAGCAGCGCCGCGGACTTCAGGAGGGCGACCTGGCGCGGGACGATCTCGCGCGCGTGCGGGTCCTGGCGGGGATCGGTGAGGCTGTCGACGCCGACGCGGTCGCCGCCGACGGCGGCGACCAGGTCGCGCAGATCCGTGCTGCTCGCGACGACGAGCGTCGCCGCGAGGATCGCCGCCAGCACCTACTTCTTGACGAAGACGTTCTTCGGGATCATGCAGTGCACGCCCTTGCGGATGTCGACGACCTGGGACACGCGACAATCGCCGACGATCGAGGTGAGGGCGTACGCCTCGTCACGGCTCAGCGGCACCATCTTCTGGGTCGCCAGCATGTTCACCGTCTCTCGCGTGGCGATCTTCATCGCCTCGTTGAGGTCCTCGTCGAAGCCGGTGGCGATCCAGTGCGTGGGCGTCTCGATCCGCGGCCAGTCGAGCTTCATGTCCTTGCGCACGAGTGGCTGGATGACGAACTCGCGGTACGCGCACTCGAGCGCGGTGAGGTTCACCTCGCCGTTGCCCTGGCGGCAGTGCGAGTCGCCCGTCCAGATGAGCCCGCCCTTGACGAAGACGGGCAGGTACAGGATCGAGCCCTCCTGCAGCTCGTTGATGTCCATGTTCGAGCCGTTCTTCCACGGCCTGAGCGTGCTCGTGCGTCCCTTGGCGTCGTGAATGGGCGGGCCGGCCTTCTCCTTGGGCTCGTTGGGGTCGGGGCCGACGGCGATCGTGCCCGGAAACGGCTGCAGGTCGATCATGATGCCGGGCTTGAACTCCGCCTGCTTCTTCTCCCAGTCGAGGTAGTAGTAGCGGATGAAGCCCTGCGGGAACTCCGGCGCGAGCTGGCCGACGGTCGGGAACTGCGCGCCGGGCAGGTGGAAGTTCGTCGCGAACGCCTTGGGCACGATCTTCTTGATGCGGATCTCGAGCACGTCACCGGGCTCGGCGCCGGTGACGTAGATCGGGCCGGTGACGGAGTGCGGGCCGCCACCCGGGTTGGCGAGCCGCAGCTTGACGATGTCGTCCAGCGTCGTGCCCGGCTGGACGGCGTTGTGCGCGTGCATCATCGTCTCGATCGCCACCGTGTCGCCGGAGTTGACCACGAGCTTCGGCGGCTCCTTGGGATCGAGCCAGCCCCACTGGGTCGTGTCGAGCGTTGCCGGCAGCACGTAGAACTTTCCGCCGGCGCCGGAGACGGAGACGCCGCGGTCGCGCTTGGACTCGTCCATCGGGGCGAGCTGGTACGGCTGCTGCGCGAGCGCATAGAGCCCGGCGGCGAGGACGATCGCGACGACGGTGAGCGCCGCCGCGAGGCCTTGCTTCGTTCTGAGCTGCGACATCGTGAGTCCTCCTTGCGAGAGAGACGTCCCGGGACGGCGGTGTCGGAAGGCGTCGGCGTCGACGGCGGCGCCATGATGGGCCACGGTTTGAAGGACCGTCAAGAGGGGAGATAATCGGCCGCATGCGCGACGCGTTCTGGCTCGGTGAAGAGGAGCGGCAGACCCGCGAGCTGGCGCGCGCGCTGGCCCGCGAGCGCATCGCGCCGCTCGCCGCGCAGGTGGACGAGACGGAGGCGTACCCCGCCGAGCAGCTGCGTCTCCTCGGCGCGCAGGGGCTGATGGGCCTCTACGTCCCGGAGGCCTACGGCGGGGCCGGGCTCGGGGCGCTCGCGTTCTGCCTCGCCGTGGAGGAGATCGCGTGGGCCTGCGCGTCCACCGCCGTCATCTATCTCGTGCAGTACGCGGCCGGCTATCCGCTCGTCTCGCACGGCACCGAGGCGCAGAAGCGGCGCTACCTGCCGCGGCTCGCCGCCGGCGAGATCACCTGCGCGCTGTCGATCTCGGAGCCGGGCGCGGGCTCGGACGCCGCCAGCATGACGACGACGGCCGTGCGCCACGGCGACCGCTACGTCCTCAACGGCACCAAGATGTGGGTGACCAACGGCTCGCACGCCTCCGTGCTGACGCTCTTCGCCACCGTGGACCGCGGGCGCGGCCACAAGGGCGTGACGGCGTTTCTCGTGGAGCCGACGTTCCCGGGCTTCGCGTTCGGCAAGCTCGAGCGCAAGATGGGCATCCGGGGCTCGCCGACCGTCGCCATTCATCTCGCGGACTGCGAGGTCCCCGTGGAGAACCGACTCGGCGCCGAGGGCGAGGGCTTCCGCGTGGCGCTCGGCGCGCTCGACCGCTCGCGCCCGGCCGTCGGAGGGCAGGCGGTCGGCATCGCGCAGGCCGCGCTGGACGCGGCGGTCGGCTACGCGAAGGAGCGGCGCCAGTTCGGCCAGCCCATCGCGGCGTTCCAGGGGATCCAGTTCATGCTCGCCGACATGGCGATGGCCGTGCACGGCTCGCGCCTCATGGTTCACCATGCGGCCGCGCTCGTCGACCGCGGCGCTCCTGCCACGTCGATGGAATCGTCGATGGCGAAGTGCTTCGCGAGCGACGCCGCCATGAAGGTCACCACCGACGCCGTCCAGGTCTTCGGCGGCTACGGCTACACGCGCGAGTATCCCGTCGAGCGCTTCATGCGCGACGCGAAGATCACGCAAATCTACGAGGGCACGAACCAGATCCAGCGCACGGTGATCGCCCGCGAGCTCGGCGCTCCACGCCCGTTGTAGAACCTCCAACCTCTCCGAACGTCCGCAAGTGGCACTGCGCCTGCAACCCTCTGCCGGCGGGTGAGCACTCACCCATAACCACACACAGGGGGTCCTGGAATGAGGCAGCGTTACGTTTCGATCGCGGCCGCTTCGTTGACGGCGCTCGTCGTGGGGGTCGGCCCTGCGCTCGCGCAGAACACGACCATCAGCCCGAACGTGAATCCAAACATCGGTGTGAACCCGAGCGTCGGCGTCGACGTCAACGGCAACAGCAACGCGAGCGGTCAGTCCACGACGCCGCAGACGCAGAGCCCGAGCGCGAGCCCCGGCGGCAGCGTGAGCGGCTCCGATAGCGCGACCGGCTCCGGCACGGTCAGCGGGTCGGGCGGCAGCGTGAGCGGGTCCGGCGGCGTGAACACGAACGACAAGGGCAGCGTGAATACGGACACCCAGTCGCCGTCGGCCAGCCCGCGAGGTGACGACGACCGAGCCAAGCCGGACAACAACGATCGGCAGAAGATGAAGGACCAGGAGCAGACCGACAAGAAGAGGGGCCTCGATCGCGCGGACGAGGCCGCCGGTTCGCAGGGCCAGCAGGGTCGCGACAACGCACGCAGCCGGTAAACATGGGGGGCCCCGAGATGGCCCCCCATACCCCCCAACGCTCAGGGCGCCCCGGCAAGCCGGGGCGCCCTTCGATCGCCGCCTATAATGGCCGAGTGGAGGCGGAGCGCTCGCTCGACGAATTCCTCAGCGCCCTCAGCGCCGAGCGCAACGCCTCGCGCCACACCCTCGACGCCTACCGTCGCGACGTCCGCGATTTCCTCCGTGTCCTCGGGCCTCGCCGCCGCGCGCTGGACGCCGCGCGCCGCGACGACGTGCTGGCGTGGCTGGAGCGGCAGCGTCGCGCGGGCCGCAAGCCGGCCACCATCGCCCGGCGGCTCGCCGCGCTGCGCGGACTCTACGCGCATCTCATCCGCGAGGGCGCGATCGCCGAGGATCCGACCGAGCACGTCGAGCAGCCTCGACGCTCACGTCCGCTGCCGCGCACGCTGTCACGCGAGGCGGTGACCGCGCTCGTGGAGGCGCCGGACGTCGCCACCCCGCGCGGCCTGCGCGACCGCGCGCTGCTGGAGCTGCTCTACGCCAGTGGCCTACGCGCCACGGAGGCGCTCACGCTCCGCGTCGGCGACGTCAATCGGGGCGCCGGCTACGTGCAGTGCACGGGCAAGGGACGCAAGGAGCGGCTGGTCCCGGTGGGCGGCGAGGCGCTCGCCTGGGTCGAGCGCTATCTCGCCGAGGCCCGCCCGCGCCTGAGCGCCGCGCGGCGCGCATCGCCGCTGCTCTTCGTCGGGCCGCGGGCCCGTCCGCTCACCCGGCAGTCGCTCTGGCAGATCGTGCTGCGCGCGGCGCGGCGCGCCGGGCTGCGCCAGCGCGTGTCGCCGCACACGCTGCGGCACTGCTTCGCGAGCCACCTGCTGGAGGGCGGCGCGGACCTTC
>QHSB01000365.1 GCA_003220335.1 Candidatus Rokuibacteriota bacterium | reverse complement strand
GGTCTCGCCGATACCGCATTGAAGACGGCCGACTCCGGCTACCTGACGCGCCGGCTGGTCGACGTCTCGCAGGACGTCATCGTCAGCGAGTACGACTGCGGCACCGTGAAGTACATCGATGCAACCCCGTTGGTCGAGGGCGGCGACATCATCCAGTCGCTCAGGGACCGCATCCTCGGCCGCGTGGCCGCGGAAGACGTGCGCGATCCGCTGTCGAGCGAGATCATCGTGCAGGCCAACAACGAGATCATCGAGGAGACGTCGCAGAAGATCGAGGACTCGGGCCTCGAGCGCGTGCGCATCCGCTCCGGGCTCACCTGCGACACCAAGCGCGGCATCTGCGTGCTCTGCTATGGCCGCAACCTCGGCTCCGGCCGTCTGGCCGAGCTGGGTGAGGCGGTCGGCATCATCGCCGCGCAGTCCATCGGCGAGCCCGGCACGCAGCTCACCATGCGGACGTTCCACATCGGCGGCACGGCCAGCCGCGTCGTCGAGGCGTCCAAGCACGAGGCGAAGAGCGCCGGCGTGGTGAAGTTCCACAATCTCCGGACGGTCGTGAACCGCGACGGCGACCTCGTGGCCACCAACCGCAACGGCGAGATCGGCGTGGCCGACGAGCGCGGGCGGGAGCGCGAGCGCTACCCGGTCGTGTACGGCGCCAAGCTGAAGGTCAAGCCGGAGCAAAAGATCAAGCAGCGCACGGTGCTGGTCGAGTGGGATCCGTTCACCAACCCCATCCTCACCGAGTTCACGGGCAAGGTGCAGTACCAGGACATCGTGGAAGGGGTGACCGTGCGCGAGGAGTTCGACGAAGTCACCGGCCTCGCGCGCAAGGTCATCATCGAGGACGCCGAGGGCCGCCTGCAGCCCGGCGTCATCATCAACTCGCCGGAGACGGCGGGCACCGAGCGGCACCGCTACCCGCTGCCGGTGGGCGCCAACCTCAACGTGGCCGATGGGGCCGACGTGTTCGCGGCCGACATCATCGCGAAGATCCCCCGCGAGACGACCAAGACCAAGGACATCACGGGCGGTCTGCCGCGCGTGGCCGAGCTGTTCGAGGCGCGCAAGCCGAAGGAGCAGGCGGTCATCACGGAGATCGACGGGCGCGTGGAGATGGGCGGATTCGTCAAGGGCATGCGGAAGATCGTGATCCGCGCCGACAACGGCGAGACCAAGGAGTACCTGATCCCGCGCGGCAAGCACATCAGCGTCCACGAGGGCGACCGCGTGAAGGCGGGCGAGGCCCTGATGGACGGCTCGCCCAACCCGCACGACTATCTGGCCGTCCTCGGCGACCGCGAGCTGCAGCGCTACCTCGTCAACGAGGTGCAGGAGGTCTACCGCCTGCAGGGCGTGACCATCAACGACAAGCACATCGAGATCATCGTGCGCCAGATGCTGCGGCGCGTGCGCATCGAGGAGGTCGGCGACACCGAGTTCGTGGTCGGTGAGCTGGTCGACAAGTTCGTGTTCCAGGAGGAGAACGAGCGCGTGATCGGCCAGGGCAAGCGGCCGGCCACCGCCAAGCCCGTGCTCCTCGGCATCACGAAGGCGTCGCTCTCGACGGACAGCTTCATCTCGGCGGCGTCGTTCCAGGAGACGACGCGCGTGCTCACCGAGGCCGCCATCTCCGGCAAGACCGACGACCTGCGCGGTCTGAAGGAGAACGTCATCGTCGGCCGGCTCATCCCGGCCGGCACGGGCCTCGGCAACTACACGCGCGTGGAGGTGCTCACGCCCGGCGGTGAAGCGGTGAAGCCGCTGGATCAGGTCATCAGCTTCGATCCGCCGCCGACGGAGACGCCGGAGGGCGACGGCACGGTCGCCGCTGCGGGCTAAGTGCGCACCATGATTGACATGCAGGGGTCGTTCGGTTATAAAGTGAGAGTTTTGTCGCCGTGTGAGGCGACGGAGAGCCATGCCGACGATTAATCAGCTCGTTCGCTACGGTCGGGAAGCGGTGCGCAAGAAGTCGAAGACGCCCGCGATGCAGGCGTGCCCGCAGAAGCGGGGCGTGTGCATCCGCGTCTACACGACCACGCCCAAGAAGCCGAACTCCGCCCTCCGCAAGGTGGCGCGCGTGCGGCTCACGAACGGGCTGGAGGTCACCTCGTACATCCCCGGCGTCGGGCACAACCTCCAGGAGCACTCCATCGTGATGATCCGCGGCGGCCGCGTGAAGGATCTGCCGGGCATCCGCTATCACATCATCCGCGGATCGCTCGACACCGCCGGCGTGACCGGACGCAAGCAGAGCCGCTCGAAGTACGGCGCGAAGGCGCCGAAGAGCGGAGGCGCCTGATGCGGCGCGCGGGAGCGGCCAAACGCGAGGTGCTGCCGGATCCGAAGTACGGCTCGCGGCTGGTGGCGAAGTTCGTCAACATCATGATGATCTGCGGGAAGAAGTCCACGGCCGAGCAGATCATGTACGAGGCGCTGGCCGCCGTCGAGGACCGCAGCAAGCAGGAAGCGCTGAAGATGTTCAAGACGGCCATCGACAACGTGAAGCCGGCCGTCGAGGTGAAGTCGCGCCGCGTCGGCGGCTCGACGTACCAGGTGCCGGTGGAGGTGCGGCCCGACCGTCGCACGTCGCTGGCCATGCGCTGGATGATCGGCGCCGCGCGCCGGCGCGCGGAGCGCAGCATGTCCGAGAAGCTCGCGGCCGAGCTGCTGGACGCCGCCAACAACCGCGGCACCGCCGTGAAGAAGCGGGAAGACACGCACAAGATGGCGGAGGCCAACAAAGCGTTCGCGCATTACCGCTGGTAAGGGAATCCGACGAAGAGGGGGGCCGCAACCTGGTCCCCCTCTTCGCATGTAGGTAGACAGAAAGAAAGCAGAGGACGACGTGGAGCGGCAGTACTCGCTGGAGAAGACGCGGAACATCGGCATCATGGCCCACATCGACGCGGGCAAGACGACGACGACCGAACGCATCCTGTACTACACGGGGCGCTCGTACAAGATCGGCGAAGTCCACGAAGGCACCGCGACGATGGACTGGATGGTGCAGGAGCAGGAGCGCGGCATCACCATCACCTCCGCGGCCACCACGTGCTTCTGGCGCGATTGCCGCGTCAACATCATCGACACGCCGGGTCACGTGGACTTCACGGTCGAGGTCGAGCGCTCGCTCCGTGTGCTCGACGGCGCCGTGGCCGTGCTCGACGCCGTGTCGGGCGTGGAGCCGCAGACCGAGACCGTCTGGCGGCAGGCCGACAAGTACCGCGTGCCCCGCATCGTCTACGTCAACAAGATGGATCGCGTCGGCGCCGACTTCTATCGCTGCCTGGACATGCTGCGCAGCCGTCTGGGCGCGCACCCGGTGGCCGTCCAGCTGCCCCTCGGCCGCGAGGACCAGTTCAGGGGCATCATCGACCTCATCGAGCAGGTGGCCTACGTCTGGGACGAGGACGACGAGACGCTGGGCAAGGACTTCAAGAAGATCGCCATCCCCGCCGACATGGCCGAGCACGTCAAGGAGTACCGCGAGAAGATGATCGAGGGCCTCGCCGAGGTCGACGATCACCTCATGGAGAAGTACGTCCACGGCGACACGATCGGCGTGGAGGAGCTCAAGGCGGCCGCGCGCAAGGGCACCATCGCCATGACGCTGTTCCCCGTCATCTGCGGCGCGTCCTTCAAGAACAAGGGCGTGCAGGCGCTGCTCGACGCCGTCATCGACTACCTGCCGTCGCCCCTCGATATCCCGCCCGTGCAGGGCATCAACCCCGAGACCAGAGAGACGGAGGAAAGAAAGGCCGCCGACGACGCTCCATTCAGTGCCCTGGCGTTCAAGATCATGAACGACCAGCATGTCGGCCAGCTCGTCTTCCTGCGCGTGTACTCCGGCGCCCTGGCCGCCTCCAGCGGCGTGCTGAACTCGACGAAGGACAAGAAAGAGCGGGTCGGCCGTCTGCTGCGCATGCACGCCAACAAGCGCGAGGAAGTCGAGGCCATCGCGGCCGGCGACATCGCGGCCGCCATCGGACTGAAGTACACGACCACCGGCGACACCCTGTGCGATCCCGACAAGCCGATCGTCCTCGAGGCCATGACCTTCCCGGAGCCGGTCATCGCCGTGGCCATCGAGCCCAAGACGCGCGCCGACGAGGAGAAGCTCGGCGTGTCGCTCTCGCGGCTGGCCATGGAGGACCCGACCTTCCGCGTCACCACGGAGGAAGAGACGTCGCAGACGCTCATCCACGGGATGGGCGAGCTGCACCTCGAGATCATCGTCGACCGCCTGCTGCGCGAGTTCAAGGTCGAGGCCAACGTCGGCAAGCCTCAGGTCGCGTATCGCGAGACGATTCGCAAGCACGCCGAAGCCCAGGGCAAGTTCGTCCGCCAGACGGGCGGCCGCGGCCAGTACGGCGACGTCTACATCGAGGTCGACCCGAACGAGCCCGGCGGCGGCTTCGTGTTCGAGAACAAGATCGTGGGCGGCGCCGTGCCCCGCGAGTACGTGCCCGCCGTCGAGAAGGGCATCAAGGAGGCGATGGAGACCGGCGTGCTCGCCGGCTACCCGATGGTGGACATCAAGGTCTCCCTGACCGACGGCTCCTACCACGACGTCGACTCGTCCGAGATGGCCTTCAAGATCGCGGGCTCGATGGGCTTCAAGGAGGCCTGCCGCAAGGCCAAGGCCGTCCTGCTCGAGCCGGTGATGGACGTCGAGGTCGTGACCCCCGAGGAGTACATGGGCGCGATCGTC
>QHSB01000364.1 GCA_003220335.1 Candidatus Rokuibacteriota bacterium | reverse complement strand
TGATCGTCGTCAGCCTATTCCTTGCGGTCTCTGCGGCGGCAGCGGAGGACAAGACGCCGACCCCGTTCGCATACGCGGCGCCCGCGTTCATCAAGGAGCTGGACACGCGGTATCCGGCCCAGCCTCCGGTTCCGCCCTCACCGCCCCGCTACGGTGGCGTGCTGCATTTCCCCGCGACCGTCCGTGCATTCGACCCCACCGTCGGCTATCGCCCCGAGCTGGCGCTCGTCTGGGACACGCTCACCGAATGGGAAGCAACCTGGTACTTTCCCGAGGTTCAGCGCACGCCGGTGATCCGGAAAACGCTGGCCACCAGCTGGGAGATGGTCAATCCGTCCACGTGGGTCTTCAAGCTGCGCCAGGGCGTGAAGTTCCACAACCGGCCGCCCGTCAACGGCCGCGAGATGACCGCGGAGGACGTGAAGTACTCGTACGAATTGCTGAAGGACAAGGCGCAGTACTCCACGCGCGCGGCCCTCGTCAAAGCCATCCACGTCGTCGACAGGTACACCGTGAAGTTCGAGCTGACGCTGGCCGACCCGAAGTTCTATCTCAACGTGGTCGATTCACTGTCGCCGGTGATCGTGCCCCGGGAGGCGGTGGAAGCGCCCGGCGGCCTGGCCGAGAACCCGATCGGAACCGGCGCGTTCATGCTCAAGGATTTCGTGCCCGGCGAAGGGGCATTGCTGGTCCGCAATCCCGAGTACTACCTGAAGGACAAGGACGGGCGAGCGCTGCCCTACGTCGACGCCGTGCGTCTGATCTTCACCAAGGATCCCGCCACGGACATGGCGCTGTTCCGCACGAAGCAGCTCGACGTGATGCGGCTCTCCACGCTGGACACCCTCTACGCCCTCATGAAGACGGTGCCCGATCTGGAGCTCTACCGCGTGCCCTCGTATGGCTGGGGTGACTATGGCGTCAGCATGGCGGTCGACAAGGCGCCCTACAACGACGTGCGTGTCCGCCAGGCGCTGTCCATGGCGATCAATCGCGACATCGTGGCCGAAGTGCTCAATCGCGGTGATGCGGCCCTGTACGGGCCCTTCCCGTGGGCCCTGGCCGGCTACACCAAGCGGGCGGACTATTCGTACACCTCGCTCGGCCCCAACTATCAATACAACCCCAAGAAGGCCAGGGAGCTGCTGGCCGCGGCCGGCTACCCCAAAGGATTCGACATGGAGCTCGAATGGGCCGAGTTCCAGGGCTGGACGTTCAACGAATTCGTCCAGCTCGTCGCGCGCTTCTTCGGCGACGTCGGCGTGCGCGTGAAGCTGAAGCAGCTCGAGACCTCGACGTGGCTGAACCGGGTCGCCGGCGTCCAGCCGTTCGCCGACACGCTGGCCGCCGCCAGTCCTATCGGCGCCGGGCCGAGCTTCGTGGACTGGGTGTACCTGCGCTACCACGCGGCGTTCCCGCGGACGGTCAATCGCGCGGGCGTCGGCGATCCGAAGCTCGACGATCTGCTGACCACCTGGCGGCAAGATCCCGGGGAGAAACGGCCGGCCCTGCAGCGCGCCATCTGGGACCACTTGCGCGACAAGGTGTACCGGATCACGACGATCGTGCCGCCGCATTACCGCATCACCCAGGCATACGTCCACGCCGGGGCGAACCCGTATTGCTGGTTTCCGGGCTACTGCTCGTACGAAGCCAAGACCGCGTGGATGACGGACAAAGCGCCGAACCGGAAGTTCGAGAAGTTCGCACAGTAACCGGCCGGCCGGACAGGGATGCGGACCTACATCGCCCGCCGGGTCCTGCACGGACTGCTGGTGCTGTGGCTGGTCTCGTTCGCGATCTTTTCGCTCGTGCGCATTCTCCCGGGCGACGCCGTGCTGATGCAGCTGGACCAAGCGGCGGCGCCGACGCCGGAAATGCTGGAGCGCGCACGGCAGGAGCTGGGGCTCGACCGCCCGTTCCTCGAGCAGTACCGGACCTGGATGGCGGGCGTGGTGCGCGGCGATCTGGGCCATTCGTTGACCAGCCGCCGACCGGTGACCCAGGAGCTCCTCAAGCGCGTCAGCCTCACGTCGCATCTGGCGGTGATGTCCATGATCATCGCCTTGCTCATCGCCCTGCCCATCGGCGTCCTCGCCGCCGTGCGACAGGACACCGCGGGGGACTACGCGGGCCGCCTGTTCGCCATCCTCGGCCTGTCGCTGCCCGACTTCTGGCTGGCGACCGTGACCATCACGTTGCTTTCGATCTGGTTCCAGTGGATGCCGCCCATCGGCTTCGCGCCGATCTGGGAGGACCCGGCGCGGAATCTCAGCCAGTTGCTGATCCCGGCCCTCATCATCGGCGCGCGGCTGGCCGCCGTCTCCATGCGCATGACGCGCTCGTCACTGCTCGAGGTGCTGCGACAGGACTACATCGTCACCGCCCGCGCGAAGGGTAACCGCGAGCGCGCCGTCATCGTGCGGCACGCGTTGAAGAACGCGTTCATCCCGGTGGTGACGATCATCGGGCAGCAGTTCTCCGTGCTCCTGGGCGGCACGGTCATCGTCGAATTCATCTTCCTGCAGCCGGGAGTCGGAAGCCTGCTCCTCGATGCGGTGCTGCTGCGCGACTACACGCTCATCCAGGGGGCCGTGCTCTTCTTCGCCGCCGTCATCGTCGCCATGAACCTGCTCGTCGACCTGAGCTACAGCTGGCTTGATCCCCGAATCCGCTACCGCTGAAGCGCCCCTCCGTGTATCACCACACGCGGGGAGAACGCAGCCCGGCCTGGCGACGCGCGCCGGCCGTGGTGTCTGGCGAGCCGTGGTGGTCCTCGTTCGCCGCAAGCCGCTGGGAGCGGCCAGCGCCGCGATCATCGGTGGACTGGTCGCCGTCGCCCTGCTGGCCCCCGTGCTGGCCCCGCGCGATCCCTACGCCTTCAATCTCAACGAGCGTGGCTTGCCCATCCGGATGCAGGCTCCGAATGCCACCTTCCTGCTCGGGACGGATCCGCTCGGACGCGATGTGCTGAGCCGCATCGTCTACGGCGCGCGCGTCTCGCTGATCGTCGGGTTCGGCTCGGTGCTCATCGGCACGCTGCTCGGCACCGGGCTCGGTCTGGTCTCGGGCTTCTGGGAGGGGCGGCTCGATCAGGTGATCCAGCGAGGGGTCGACACGGTCATGGCGATTCCCGGTATCGTCCTGGCGCTCGCGGTGATGTCGGTGCTCGGGCAGAGCCTCACGAACATCATTCTCGTCATCGGTCTGGTCATCGCGCCCGGCACCTCGCGCGTCGTCCGCGGAACCGTGCTCGCCATCAAGCAACAGACATTCGTCGATGCCGCACTCGCCTCCGGCGCATCCCCCGCACGGATCGTTCTTCGCCACGTACTGCCAAACGTCTTCGCCCCGATTCTCGTCATCGCCACCGTCTGGCTCGGCAACGCCATCGTCATCGAAGCGGCCCTGAGCTTTCTCGGCCTGGGGACGCCCCCACCGACTCCGACCTGGGGTGGGATGCTGAGCGGCGAAGGCCGGCGCA
>QHSB01000263.1 GCA_003220335.1 Candidatus Rokuibacteriota bacterium | reverse complement strand
CCGCGCGAGCGCGAGATCCTCCTCGCCGGCGGCCTGCTCGCCCACACGAGGAGCCACGCGTGAGCCAGCGAAAGATCCGGGCCGTCTACATGCGCGGCGGCACCAGCCGCTGCCTCGTGTTCCACGACGCGGACCTGCCGCAACCGGGGCCGGCGCGCGATCGGATCTTGATGGCCGCCCTCGGCAGCCCCGATCCCTTCGGTCGCCAGCTCGACGGCCTCGGCGGTGGCATCTCATCGCTCTCGAAGGCGTGCATCGTCGGCACGCCGTCCCACCCCGATGCCCAGGTCGACTACACCTTCGCCCAGGTGGACGTGCGATCACCCGTCGTGGAGTACCACGGCAATTGCGGCAACTGCTCGTCGGCCATCGGCCCCTTCGCCATCGACGAGCGGCTCGTCCCCGCCCGGGACGGCGAGACGGTCGTCCGCGTTCACAACACGAACACGAAGAAGGTGATCGTCGCCCACGTGCCCACGCACGACGGCGAGGCGGTCGTCGAGGGCGACTTCGCGCTGGCCGGCGTGGCGGGCCGCGGCGCCCGGATCGCGCTGGACTTCCTCGAGCCCGGCGGCGCCGGCACCGGCCGCCTGCTGCCGACGGGCTCGCCGCGGGACGTCATCGCGGGCGTCGAGGCCTCGTGCGTGGACGCGACGAATGCGCTCGTGTTCGTGCGCGCGCGCGATCTCGGCCTCACGGCCGGCGAGACGCCGCAGGCCGTCGACGCCAATTCCGACGTCATGGCGCGCCTGGAGAAGATCCGCGTCGAGGCGGCCATGCGCATGGGCATCCCCACCAGCGCCTCGGCGCCAAAGATCGCGTTCGTGGCCGCCCCCGCGGATTATGTCGCCCTCGACGGCGTGCGCCACGCCGCGGACGAGTACGACGTGCTGGCGCGCGCGATCTCCATGGGCAACTGCCACCGCGCGTTTCCGCTGACCTCGGCCATGTGCCTGGCGGTGGCCGCGCGCATCGAGGGGACCCTCGTGCACGAGGTCGCTCGCCGGCATGACGGCGACGTCCGGCTCGGCCACGCCTCCGGCGTGCTGCCGCTCGACGCGAAGGTCGCCACGCGGGACGGCGCGCCGTGGGCCGAGCGCGTGACGGTGTACCGCACCGCGCGCCGCCTGATGGAAGGCTTCGTCCGCATTCCATGACGCGCGCGCCGGCGCTCTGAGCGATGGCGCACCTCTACTTCATGGCCGACGGCGACGAGATGGTACGGCGCCGCGCGCGCGTGCCCAAGGGCTCCGTGGTCGAGGCCTGGGCGGACCAGCGCGGCGGCGGGGCCTTCTGGGTGGGCGAGGAATCCAAGCGGCTGCTCGACGAGGCCGGCGAGGCACCGATGCCGGCGCGGCTCTCGGTTGCGGACGATGCCGTGCCCGTCTTCTACGGACCGCGGCTCTGCGACGTGGAATCGCTGCCGCGCGAGGAGTCGCTGCGCGCGCGCGTGCTGTCGATGCAGGGCATCGCGGTGGCCTGGATCACGCTCGACCGCTTCGGCGAGCGCGTGTCCTACGAGCCGGCGTCTCCCGCCGATCCCGTGTTCCACCTGCGCCGTCCCGGCGGCGGCGCCGGTCACGTGTGGCGCCGCTTCACGACGAAGCGCGAGGCGATCGACTTCATGCGCGAGGCGTACGGCGCCGAGTCGGAGGGCAGCGAGTGGGCGGCGACGCTGCCCGCCGGCGACTTCGACGCGCTGCTGAAGCGGTTCGCGGAGAAGGCGTGAGCGCGCGCTCAGCCGCGCGCGCGAACCTCCTCGAGCACGGGCAGGAGGTAGCGGCGGAACTGTGCGGGGTTCTCGCTCATCGGGAAGTGGCCGATCTCCTTCATCACCGTCACCCGCGCGCCCTTGATCTTGGCCGCCGTGCGCTCGGTGTCGGCCGGCGTGCACGAGAAGTCGTACTCGCCCGTGAGCAGGTACAGCGGACAGGCGCGCGTGTCGATCGCCCCGACACGGTCTCGAAAGTCGCCGTCCGCGCGGTAGAAGAACAGATCCCCCTTGAACACTCCGGGTCCGCCCTGCATGTACATCCAGAGGGTGTCCCAGCGCGTCTCGCTCGGGCTCTGGGGGGCGATGAGCCCCGACATCAGCGCGCCGGCGAGCTCGCCGCCGTGCACGTCGGGGCGATGAAGCCAGCCCGTGTCGTCGTACCACGGGGCTTGATAATCGGCCGACTCCAGCCCGATCAGCGCGCGGAATTCCGTCCCGTGCAGACGGGCCAGCTCGAGCACGATCTTGCCGCCGATGGAGCAGCCGAGCACGACGGGCCGCGACACGCCGAGCGCGGCGATGAAGGCCCGGATGAGCTCGACGTAGCCATGCGTGGTGAGCGTGTATTCCTCGTCCTGCCAGCCGGCAGGCGGCAGCGACTTGCCGTGCCACGGCATGTCGAACGCGAGCACGCGGAAGTGGCGCGTGATCTCCGGGTCGTTCATGAGATGGCGGAACTGGCGGCCGTCGGCGCCGGCCGTGTGCAGGCACACGAGCGGGATGCCCTGGCCGGCCTCCTCGAAGTACACGCGGTGCGCGCGGCCGCCGAGCGGCAGACGCAGGTAGCGGCCGACGATCGGCTCGAGGTCGGCCACTCAGGCGCTCCGCCGCGGCTTGGTCAGCACGTCCTTCACGTACCGGAGGTTCGCCATGAGCGGCCGCAGGTCACCCTCGACCCTGGCGTGGCCGCCCTTGGTGAGCGCGAAGAGGTCGTGATAGCCGGCCGCGGGCACGGGCTCCCAGAATCGGCGCCACGCGTCCTCGGAGGCGCGCACGGCGAACGTCCACTCGCGCAACAAGAACGGCCCGCGCTCGAGTGCGGTGACGCGGCCCTCGTGCACGGTGACCAGCCACGCGACGGCGCCCGTCTCGACGAGGAACCGCGTCGAGAGGTAGCGGCCGCGCCGCACGAGCGAGGCGTCGGCGTTGACGAGATCGGCGAGGCGCTCGAGCACGGCGCGGATCATACCGCATGAGCGCGCCGGAGCGCATGGACGGCTTCTACCGCGCCGTGCGCGCCGTCGCGCGGTTCTGGCTGTGGTTCTTCTTCAAGGCGGTGGACGTGCGCCGTCCGGAGCGCGTGCCCCGTGAGGGGCCGGTGCTCCTCTGCATCAATCACCCCAACAACTTCATCGACTCGCTCGTCGTCGGCGCCGCCGTGCGACGCAAGGTGCACTACCTCGCCACCGCCGGCCTCTTCGAGAACCCGCTCGTCGCGCGCTTCCTCCTCGCGGCCGGCGCCATTCCCGTGTGGCGAAAGCAGGACGAGCGAACGCACGCCTCGACCGACAAGAACGCGGAGACCTTCGCGGCGTGCACGGCCGCCTTCGAGCACTGCGCGCTGATCGCGATCTATCCCGAGGGCACCACGCACGCGGAGGCGCGCGTGCAGCGGCTCAAGACGGGCGCCGCGCGCATCGCGCTGGCGTGGGAGGTCGCGCATCCGCGCACGCTGGCCATGGTGCCCGTGGGCCTCACCTTCGAGGCGCGCAAGTCGTTTCGGGCGCGTGTGCTCGTCTCGTTCGGCGCGCGCGTGCCGCTGCACGCCTACGCCGACGCGTACCGCGAGGATCCCGTGAAGGCCGTCGACGCGCTCACCCGCCACCTGCAAGAGGCCATGGAGGCCGAGGTCGTCAACGTCGAGCGGATCGACGACGCGCAGCTGCTCCAGGCGATCGAGCTGCTCTACCGCGACGTCCTCGCGCGCGCGGTGATGGACGCGCGCGGCGTGGGTCCCCGCGGCGTGGACCGGGTGCGCCTCTCGCGCTCGATCGTCGAGGCCATCGGCTGGTTCAAGGCGCGCGAGCCGGCGCGCGTCGAAGCCATCTGGCAGCGCATCCGCACCTACCGCGCCCTGCTCGCGCAGTACCACCTGCGGGACGAGACCGTGCGCGCGCGACTGGAGCGGCTGCCGGCGCGCCGGCGGATCGTCTCCTCGTGGGAGGCCGTCGTGGGGTTCCCATTCTTCCTCTATGGCACGCTCGTGAACCTGCTGCCCTACCTCGTGCCGCGCTGGCTGGCGCAGCACCTGGCGCGCAAGGAGACCGACTACGCCACCGTACGGCTGCTCGCGTCGATCGTCGCGTTCCCGGTGTTCTGGGGGCTGCAGACGTGGCTGGTGCGCAGCACGGCCGGCGGCCTCGTGGCCGCGTTGTTCGCGCTGTCGCTGCCGCTCTCGGGACTGATCGCGTATCGTTACCTGGCGGGCGCGGGCCGGCTCGGCAGTCGTCTCCGGTTCGCGGTGCTGACGGCCACGCAGTCGGCGGCGGCGCGGCGGCTGGTGGCCGAGCGCGAGGCGATCGTCGCCGAGCTGGAGCGCGCCACGGCGGAGTGGCTCACGGCCACGAAGGGCAGCAGCTTTTGAGCGTTCACCTGCTGGAGGAGATGTCCACGCCCGCCCTCGACGCGCTGGACCGTGCGCGGACGGTGGTGCTGCTGACCATCAGTCCGCTCGAGACGCACGGCCCGCACCTGCCCGTCGGCGTCGACGCGTTCGCGGCGCGCCACTTCGCCGAGACGATCGCCGCCCGGCTCGTCGCGGCGCGGCCGGGCTGGTCGGCGGTGCTGGCGCCGACGCTGCACCTCGGCTCGTTCACCTTCGACAGCGTGGGCACCGTGGCCGTGCGCCAGCGCGTGGTGCGCGACGCGCTCGTGGACTACGGCCGCGCGTTCGCGCCTGCGGGCTTTCGCCACATCCTCATCGCCAACGGTCACGCCGGGCCGGGCCACCTCGCGGCACTGGAGGAGGCGTCGGCGCTCGTCTCGCGCCGGCACCGCGTCATCATGGCGTCGTTCACCGGTCACCTCGCCTGGGAGTTCATGCGCGGCCGTTACGCGGCGAAGATCGAGGCGCGGCTGGGCCGCCCGATGAGCGACGAGGAGCGGCGCGCGTTCGCCGAGGACGCGCACGGCGGCTGGTGGGAGACGTCGCTGATGCTGCTCCTGCGCCCCGACCTGGTGGACGGCGCCTATCGCACGCTGCCGGCGGCGCGGTACTCGTGGGCCGAGCGCGTGATGCCCAACTACGCCGTGCGGAAGGGCGGCCGCGGCTACGTCGGCCACCCCGCGCTTGCCGATCCCGCCTTCGCCCGCGCGACGACCGACGTGCTCATGACCGAGGCGATGGCGATCGTGGACGGGCTGCTCGACGGCACGCACGCGCCCGGTCGGCACCGGTCGGTCTTCTCCCGCGTGCCGGTGTTCCGGACCAACTTCTGGCCGGCCGCCGCCGGCGTCGCCGCCGGGCTCGGCGCGCTCGCCGTCGGCGTCGCGGGCTTCATGCTGAGACGCCGCCCGCCATCGGCGTGACCGACCTCGTCCTGCTCGACGAGGCACGCGACGGCGTCGCGTGCCTGACCCTCAACCGTCCCGACGCGCTCAACGCGCTGAACCGGCCGCTCGCGGACGCGCTCGAGCACGCCCTCGGCCGCGTGGCGGGGCTGGACGACGCGCGCGTGCTGCTCGTCGCCGGGCGCGGGCGGGCGTTCTGCGCCGGCAACGACATCACCGAGATGGGTGAGGTCACCGGCCCCGAGGCCGAGGCGCTCGCCCGGCGCTGGGCGGCCATCATGGAGCGCTTCGCCGCGCTGCCCCAGGTGACGATCGCCGTCGTCGACGGTCACGCGCTCGGCGGCGGCCTCATGCTCGCCGTCGCGCAGGATCTCAGGATCGCCTCCGACCGCGCGCGCTTCGGGCTGCCGGAGGTGACGCTCGGCTTCAATCCCGCCTACGGCATCGCACGCCTGCTGGACGTGCTGGGCGGCGGCCACGGCCGCGACCTGCTGCTCACGGGCCGCACGCTGCACGCCACCGAGGCGCTGCGCATCGGCCTGGTGAACCGCGTGGTGGCGGCGCCGACGCTGACCGAGACGGCGGCGATGTGGGCGGCGGAGATCGCGAAGTCGCCGCGGGAGGGGCTGGCCGCCACGAAGCAGATCGTGGCCGCCATCCGCGGCGGCAGGCCGGGTGGCGACCCCGCGGCCTACGGCGCCGCGCTCAGGACGGGCGCCGCCGCGCGCGAGCGCATTCGCGCCTTCGTCGAGCGCAAGCGCAGATCACGGTGAGGCCACGACCGCTGACCCGGGGCTACTCCCCGCGCGCGGCCTTCTTCTCCTGCATGTCGCGGTCGGCTTCGCGCAGGAACTCCTCGGCGGTGTCGGGCGGGGACTGGCTCCACGCGAGGCCCGTGGAGCACTCGACGGCCACGGGCAGGCGGCGCTGGACGCCGAGCGCGGCCAGCTTGTCGCGCACGCGCGCGGCGACGATCTCGACGTCCTTGGGCAGCGCGTCCAGCAGCAGCACGGCGAACTCGTCGCCGCCGTAGCGGGCGATGACGTCGGTGGTCCGCGTGGACTCGACGAGGGCGTCGGCCACTGTTCTCAGGACCTCGTCGCCGAGCGCGTAGCCGAACCCGTCGTTCACGGCCTTGAGATTCAGGACGTCCAGCGCCAGCAGGAGCAGGCCGTTCTTGCGGCGGCGCGCGCCGGCGGCGAGCCGGCGGTACTGCTCGTACAGCGCGCGGCGGCTGGCGAGGCCGGTCAGCGGGTCGGGCGCGTAGCGCGCGAGCTTGCGGTCGGCGTCGTACAGCCGTCCGGCCACGATGCGCAGCAGCGCGTTGGACAATTCGGCGGAGTCCTCCAGCACGGCCAGGAAGTCGCGCTGCCGCAGCACCACGCAGTGTGTGCGATCGACCGCGATCACCGTCGCCGAGCGCGGCTGGTCGCGCAGGATGCCGAGCTCGCCGAAGATCTCCGCCTTGCCGATCTCCCCCAGCAGCATCTCGGCCTGTCCGTCGGCGGTGGCCTCGACCACGCGCACGCGGCCCGAGAGCAGGACCCAGAGGCTCTCCGGCGGTTCGCCCTGGCGCGTGACCACGTGACCGGAGGGATAGACCTGCTCGCTCGCGTACTTCACGAGCATGTTCAGCTGCTCGGGCGTGCACTTCCGGAAGAGGGGCACGGAGGCCAGGATGCTGGCGAGCAGCGTCTGGGTCGTCGCGTGGTCCTCGCGCGTCTCCGGCCGCGGGACCGGCGCCGCCCCCTCGGCCTCGCCGCCGAGCGTGATCACGGTACGCGCCAGCCACGCCCGCACGCGCGCGCGCAGCATCGGCGGGCTGTAGGGCTTGGCCAGGTAGTCGGTGGCGCCGGTCGCCGCGCGGTCGGCGGCGGCGTCGGGGCGGTCGGCGAGCAGAAGGATGGGGAAGTTCGCGCGGCTCATGCGCGCGCGGAACGCGGGAATCAGGTCGATGCCGTCGGCGTGAGGCAGGTCGGCGTCGATGATGGCGAGGTCGGGCAGGTGTTCGGTGCCGCGCGTGAGCGCCGCGTGCATGTCGGGCACCGGCAGCGCGACCATCCCGTCCTCCGCCAAAACGTCCTCGATCGTCATCGCCTGGGTGTCGTCGGAGGTGACGACGAGCACCCGCGCACCGGCGACGAGCCGCCGGCGCAGCGCGGAGATGTCGGACACCGGGGCCGCGCGGCCGTCGCCTGCGAGCGTCAGCTCGAGCCCCTCGCGCGCGGCGAACACCTCCATGCGCGAGCCGGCCGCCTCCGCGCGCGCCTTCGCGCGCGCCTCCAGGCGCTCCATCGCCGCGTCGTCGTGGGTCGGATCGTGGTGAAAGAGCGCCACCCGCCGGGCGCCGGCCGCCATCGCGACGTCCACCGCGTAGTCGGCCGTCGAGTGGCCCCAGCCCACGCGCTGCCGGTACTCGTCCTCGGTGTACTGCGCGTCGTGGATGACCAGGTCGGCGCCCTTCATGAATGCGACGTGACGCTGGTCGCCCGGATGGTGGAGGATCCCCTCCTCCGGCTTCCAGAACGGCTCGTGGTCGGTGACGTAGGCGATGGTGGCGCCGCCGTTCGTCATGCGGTAGGCGATCGTGGGCGCGGTGTGATTGAGGTACTGGGTCTCCACGAGCACGTCCCCGACGCGGAAGAAGCCCTCCTCGAGCTCGGTGAAGTGGATGCGCGAGCGCAGGTCGCGCAGCTTGACGGGGAAGTACGAGTACTCCATCTGCCCCGCCATCGCCTCCTCGAGGCTCTGCTGGAAGCCGAGCGGCGCGTACACGTTCAGCTCGACGCCGGGAATGAACGCGGGGACGAAGAACGGAAATCCCTGGATGTGATCCCAGTGCGTGTGGCCGATGAACAGGTGCAGGTGGATCGGCGGCCTCAGCGTCTGCGTGAGCTGCAGTCCCAGCTCGCGCGCGCCGGTGCCGCAATCCAGCACGATCACGGTGCCGTCCGCCGCCCGGACTTCGGTGCACGAGGTGTTGCCGCCGAAGCGCGCGGTGCGATCGCCCGGCGCGGCGATCGACCCACGAGTACCCCAGAACTTTACGTACACGATGCCCCCCAGGCTGTCGCGACGTGGACGTCGGCGAATATAGCATCAACGCGCGGGCGCGGGCTACAATGGCGCGCCCGGCGAGGCCATTCGGCCCACAAGGAGGACGCATGCGCCTGACACGTCGACGTTTTTTGAGGCTCTCCGGTGCGGGCGCCGTCGCGGCGACGCTGCCGCTTCATGCGGCACCGGCACGGGCGCAGAGCGGACCCGTCCGGCTCGGCGTCCTGGCCGCCAGGGCCGGCGTGCTGGCGCCCGTCGGCGAGTCGGGGCTGCGCGGCGTGCAGTTCGCCGCCGATCGCCTCAACGCCGCCGGCGGGATCCTCGGCCGCAAGCTCGAGCTGGTCATCGAGGAGGAATCGAGCCCGAAGGACACCGTCGAGCGCTTCCGCAAGCTCGCGCTCCAGGACAAGGTGGACGCCGTGAGCGGCGCCATCTCCACCGGCGTCGGCCTGGCCCTGGGCCCGGCCGCCGAGGAGATGAAGACGATCTGGCTCGCCTGGGACGCCACCACGCAGAAGGGCGTCGAGGAGTCGATGCCCCGGCCGAAGTACTCGTTCCGCTCGACGGACAACGAGTGCGAGGCGGTGATGGCCTCCCTCCTCACCGCGCGGCACTGGAAGGGCAAGTTCAAGACGGTGGCCGGCATCAATCCCGACTACTCGTACGGCCGCGACAACTGGGCGGCCTTCCTCGCGATCATGAAGAAGTACGGGATCGAGCTGCAGGTCGTCAGCGAGCTGTGGCCCAAGCTCGGCGCGACGGACTTCACCTCGCACGTGGCCACGCTGGCGCAGGCAAAGCCGGACCTGATCTTCTCCTGCTTCTGGGCGGGCGACACGCCGATCTTCATGAAGCAGGCGCACGCGGCGGGCCTCACGCGGGGGACGAAGTTCGTCCTGACCACCGGCGGCGGCGTGCACGAGTCGCTCAAGAAGGACTTCACGCCGGAGGGCGCGCTCCTCGGCTACAACTGTTTCTACTTCGAGAACGCGAAGGCGAGCCCACTGGCGAAGGAGTTCACGCGCTGGCACGCGGAGAAGTTCAAGGAGTGGCCGAACTACGAGTCCGATCACGGCTACTTCACGGTGGTGGCCTTCAAGGCGGCCGTGGAGCGCGCGGCGAAGGCGGCCGGCGGCACGTGGCCGACGCAGGACGCGGTCATCCAGGCGCTCGAGGGCGTGGAGGCGGAGTCGCTGTCGGGCCCGCGGCGCTACCGCGAGGACCACATCATGGAGGCGACCTTCTTCCAGGGCGTCACCACGCACCGCAACAAGCACGACTTCGTGACCATCGATCCCGTGGAGAGCATGAGCACGAAGCAGATCCAGAAGCCCTCGGGCGTCGGCCTCTACGACTGGATCAACAGCTGGAAGGTCTGACGCTCCTCGGCATCCTGCTGGGCGGCGTCTTCCACGCCGCCGTGCTGTTCCTGGTCGCGGCGGGGCTGCAGCTGGTGTTCGGTGTCACGAAGATCCTCAACCTCGCGTGCGGCTCGTTCTACGCGCTGGGGGCCTACGCGGGCGTGTCGGCCGTGCGGTGGGCGCTCGGAGCGGGGCTGCCGGCGCCGCTGTTCCTGCCCGTCCTGCTCGGCGCCGGGCTGGCGCTGGCCGTCATCGGCCCCGTCATCGAGCGGTTGCTGCGCCCGGTCTATGACCGAGACGAGTCGTTCCAGCTCCTGCTCACGTTTGCCCTCGTGCTGATGTTCGAGGACGTGATCCGGTTCTTCTGGGGCACCGCGCCGCACCAGCTCGGCAACGTCTATCTCGCCTACGGCCGGCTGCGCGTCGGGGCGCTGACCGTGCCGACCTACAACCTCGTCGTCATCGCGTGCGGCGCAGCCATCGCCCTCGGCATGGGGCTCGTGCTCGCGCGCACCCGCTTTGGGCGCATCGTGCGCGCCACCGCCGAGAACCGCGAGATGGCCGAGGCGATGGGCGTCGACATGGCGCGCGTCTACTCGCGCGTGTTCACGCTGGGCGTGGCGCTCGGCACCGTCGGCGGCGCGCTCGTGATCCCGGCCACCGCCGCCATCAACGAGATGGGCATCGACGTGATCGTGGAGGCGTTCGCGGTGGTCGTCATCGGCGGTCTCGGCAGCATGCGCGGCGCCTTCGCGGGCGCCCTGATCGTCGGCGTGGTGAAGGCGGTGGCCATCGCCACCTGGCCGGAGGTCGAGATGCTGGCCGTCTACGTGATCGTCATCGCCGTGCTCGTCCTGCGGCCGGCCGGACTCTTCGCGCGGGCCATCGCGTGATCGTCCGTGCGCTCGGCATCGCCGCCTGCGCGGCGCTGCTGCTGCTGCCGTTCGCGGGCCGGCCTTACACGACCACCCTGCTCCTGCCCGCCTTCGGCTACGCGATCGCGCTCCTCGGCCTGAATCTGCTGTTCGGCTCGGCGGGCCTGCTCTCGTTCGGCCACGCGCTCTTCGTCGCGCTGGGCGGCTACACGGCAGCGCTGCTCACGAGCCGGCTCGGCGTGCGACATCTGGAGATCGTGCTGCTGGCGGCGGCGGTGACGGCCGCGCTCGTCGCCGTCCCGGTGGGGCTCCTGTGCGTGCGCTACGTGAAGATCTACTTCGGCATGCTCACGCTCGCCTTCGGCATGCTCTTCTACTCGTTCCTCTACAAGTTCTACACGCTGACGGGCGGCGACGAGGGCATGCGGGTGCTCCGCCCCGTGCTGCTCGGCCGGCCGCTCGAGCATCTCGACACGGTCGCCTTCCTCACGGGACCCTTCTACTATTACGCGCTCGCCGTGCTGGTCCTCGCCGCGCTCGTCATGCGCCGCCTCGTGGCCTCGCCCTTCGGGCTGTCGCTGCGCTCGATCCGCGAGAACGCCATCAAGGCGGAGTCGCTCGGCCTCAGCGTGCGACGGTACCGGCTGGCCGCGTTCGTGGTGGCCGCGGTGTTCGGCGCCGTCGGCGGCGCCCTGCTGGTGGTGCCCACCGGCCTCGCCGATCCGCTCCTCGCCTACTGGACGCACTCCGGCAACCTGATCTTCATGCTGGTGCTCGGGGGCTTCGACCACTTCTTCGGTCCGGTGCTCGGCGCCGTCGTCTTCATCCTCCTGCAAGACCAGGTCATGTCGCTCACGCCCTACTGGCGCTTCGTCTTCGGCGCGATCCTGGCCGTCGTCGTCGTCTTCGTCCCGCGCGGGCTCATGGGTCTCGTCGACCCCCGGCGCGCGCCCGCGTCGTGACGCTGCTGGAGGCGGTGGACGTGAGGAAATTCTACGGCCAGACGTGCGCGCTCGATGGCGTCAGCCTGCGCGTGGGCGCGGGCGAGTTCGTCTCGATCATCGGCCCCAACGGCGCCGGCAAGACGACGCTGATGAACGTGCTCACCGGGCTCACGGTGCCCACGTCGGGCCGCGTGACGTTCAAGGGCGTCGACGTCGGCGGCGCCACCCCCGTCCGCCTGGCGCGGCTCGGCATGGCGCGCTCGTTCCAGCTCGTGACGATCTTCCCCGGCCTCAGCGTCGGCGAGACGCTGGCGGTGGCCGCGCTGGCGCGTCTCGGCCGCAGCGCGCGGCCGTTCAGCGCGCTCGCGCGCGATCTCGAGGTGCGCGCGGCCGTCGACGACGTCGCCGCGCTCTTCGGCCTGGCCGACAAGCTCGGGCGCGCGGCGCGCACGCTGCCCCAGGGCGACAAGAAGCTGCTCGACGTCGCGACCGCGTTCGCGCTCCATCCCGACGTCATCCTCATGGACGAGCCGACGAGCGGGGTGAGCACCGCCGACAAGACGGCGATCATGGAGACGCTCGTGCAGGCCGCGCGGCGCATGGGCATCCGGGCGATCGTCCTCGTCGAGCACGACATGGACATCGTGTTCGGCTACTCGGACCGCATCGTGGCGCTCCACCAGGGACGCGTGCTGGCCGACGCCGCGCCCGAGGCGATCCGCGCCGACGCCGACGTGGTGCGAACGGTTCTGGGAATCGCCGCGCCGCCGGCCACTGTCTCGAACAGGCCCCCCACGGGCAACCCGTCCCCGCGGACCCCGCTCCAATAAATGCTCAAGGTGTGCGACGTCGACGTCGACATCGAGGCGAGCCGCATTCTCCGCAAGGTCACCCTCGAGGCCGCGCCGGGCGAGCTGGTCTGTCTGATCGGCCGCAACGGAGCGGGCAAGACGACGACGCTGCGCACGGTGATGGGCTACCGGCGCCCCGCCGCGGGGACGATCACGCTCGGCGGCGAGACGATCGCCGGCCTGCCCACACACGCCATCGCCGCGCGCGGCGTCGGCTACGCGCCGGAGGAAAGCGGCGTGTTCGGCGACCTCACGGTGGCCGAGAACATCGAGCTGGCCACGTGGACGCGGCCCGGCGGGCGGCCGGCCGCCGAGCGCGTGGCGCGCGCGTACGACGTCTTCCCACGCCTGCGCGGCTTCGCCGCGCGCGGCGGCACGCAGCTCTCCGGCGGCGAGCGCAAGATGCTCTCGATCGCGCGCGCGCTGGCCCTGGACCCCACGCTGCTCCTGCTCGACGAGCCGTTCGAGGGCCTGTCGCCCGCCATCATCCCGCAGCTCGGCGAGTCCATCGCCGCCATCGCGCGCCTGGGTCCCGCCATCCTGCTCGCGGAGTCCAACCTCCACCACGTTCCGGTGTACGCGACCCGTCTCTACGTCATCGAGCGAGGCGAAATCGTCTTCGCCGGCCGACCGGAAGAGCTGCGCCGTCGCCCCGATCTGGCGCGCATCATCGGGCAGGCCTTATGATCACGCCCATGACCACACTCCCCCTCCTGCCCACCTCGGTCGTCGGATCCCATGGCAAGCCCGGCTGGTGGTTCACCGCCGTGAAAGCGTGGGAGGCCGGCGAGATGGGGCCCGGCGACATGGACGAGATGTTCGACGACGCCGTGCACACCGCGATCCGCGACATGGAGACGGCGGGGATCGACATCATCACCGACGGCGAGGTGCGCCGCACCGACGGCTACGTCGACACCTACTACAGGATCATCAAGAACATCGCGCCGCTGCCCGTGCGTCGGAAGGCCGGCCCCTGGGGCTACGACCAGCAGCAGCGCTACGAGGCCGTCGGCCGCATCGAGGTGCCCGCCACGGGCTTCGGCCTCGTCAAAGACTTCCAGTTCCTGCGCGGCCACACGACGCGCGCGCTGAAAGCGACGTGCGCGGGCCCGCTGACCTTCGGCTCGCGCATCCATCCGGGCAGCGCGTACAAGGGCGTGGTCGACGTCGCCGAGCGCTTCGCCGAGGTCATCAACGCCGAGCTCAAGGCGCTTGCCGCCGCCGGCGCCGAGCTCATCCAGCTCGACGAGCCCGCGCGCGGCAACGTCTCGGGCGAGGAGATGGCGCGGCTCTTCAACCTCGCCACCGATGGCGTGAGGGCGAAGCTGGCCTTCCACATCTGCTTCGGCAACCGCTTCGGCCGCTCGCGCTTCCCGCGCTCGTACGAGCCATACTTTCCCGGCGTGCTCAAGGCGCGCGCCGGGCAATTCGTGCTGGAGTTCGCGAGCCGCGAGCTGTCCGAGGTCGATCTCTGGCAGAAGTACGGCGACGGGCGGGAGCTGGGCGCGGGCGTGGTGGACGTGAAGGGCTTCCAGGAGGAGACCGCGGAGGCGGTCGCGCGGCGCATTCACCGCGTGCTCAAGGTGTGCCCGCCCGAGAGACTCACGCTGAACCCGGACTGCGGCTTCGGCTGGTCGCCGCGCTACATGTGCAACCAGAAGCTCACCGGCCTGGCCGCGGGCGCGGCGCTGGTGCGCGCGGAGCTGACGGGCACGAGATGACGCGGGAACCGGCGATCCCATCGCGGGGTTTGGGCCGTGTGCGATGCTTCTACCCGATGGAGGACACCCCATGACAGGATCCCGCTCGCTCGCCGTGCTCCTGCTCGGCGTCCTGGCCGTGCTGCTCGCGGCCGGATCCGCGCACGCGCTGGCCGTCGGGGACAAGGCCCCCGACTTCGCGCTGCCCGCCGCGCCCGGCGCGCCGCCGGTGAAGCTCTCCGACCTGACGGCGAAGGGCCCGGTGGTGATCTACACGTTCATCCAGGCCTTCACCGGCACCTGAACGCAGGAGATCCGCGGCTTCGACGCGGCCCTGCCGCAGTTCGAGGCCGCACGACGCGGTCATCACCGACCCCGCGAGCCCGATCTTCCGCTACGCCAAGCGTGCGTACTTCATCGTCGATCGCCAGGGGGTCATTCGCTACATGAAGGTGCACGAGAACCCTCTCGAGCTGCTCAAGCCGGAGGAAGTCGTGCAGGCGCTCAAGGAATCGGGGGCGAAGTGAGATCCCCCAGCGTCGCGCTCGCCGCGGCCGTCGCCCTGACGGTCGCGGCGGTCGCGGCCGCCGCGCCCGACTTCGCGGGCCTCCAGATCCAGCCCTACGAGCCGCCGAAGGCCGCGCCCGCGTTCTCGCTGCCCGGTCTCGACGGCACGCCGCAGACGCTCGAGTCGCTCCGCGGCAAGGTGGTGATGCTCTTCTTCTGGGCCACCTGGTGACCGGACTGTCGGAAGGAGTTGCCTTCCGTCAACGCCCTCTATAAGGACTACAAAGGCCGGGGTCTGGAAGTCCGCCTGATCGATTTCCGCGAGAGTCCCGACGTCGTGCGCAAGACGGTCGCCGAGCGTGGCTACACCGCGCCCGTGCTGCTCGACGAGAGCGGCGACACGACCGGCCGCCTCTACGGCGTGTGGGGTCCGCCGACCGTGTATCTGCTCGATCGTCAGGGTCGGCTCGTCGGCCGCGCGGCCGGGCCGCGCGCGTGGGAATCGCCTGCCGCGCGCGCGCTGATCGAGGCGCTGCTGGCCGCGCCGCGCTGATGCCCAAGCCGGAGCTCGAGGGCCCCGGCATCGACGAAAAAGTCCTGAGCCGCGATCCCGTCACCGGCGACCTCACGCGCCTGCTCCGGTTCGCGCCCGGCGTCCGCACCGGCGACCCGATCGCCCACGACTTCTGGGAGGAGGTCCTGATCGTCGAGGGCAGCCTCGAGGATCTGGGTCTCGGCCGCACGTTCAGCGCCGGCATGTACGCGTGCCGCCCGCCCGGCATGCGCCACGGACCGTACGCCTGCCCGCGGGGCGCGCTGCTCTTCGAGACGCGCTACCGGCGCTGAGCCGTTCGCGGGGCGGCTCGCCGCCCGCCGCCGGCGCTGCTACACTCGCGTCCGTGGCCCTGCCGCTCGACGGAATCGTCGTCGTCGACCTGACGCAGAACGTCGCCGGCCCGTTCTGCACGCAGACGCTCGGCGATATGGGCGCCGACGTGGTCAAGGTCGAGCGTCCCGGCCGCGGCGACGACGCGCGGGCGTGGGCCCCGCCCTACTGGGGCCGCGAGAGCGCGCTGTTCATGGCGTTGAACCGTAACAAGAAGAGCCTGGCGCTGGACCTCAAGAGCGAGGGCGGCCTCGAGATCCTCAAGCGCCTTGTCACGCGCGCCGACGTCTTCGTGCAGAGCCTGCGCGCCGGCGTCATCGAGGAGCTGGGACTCGATTTCGCGGGCGCCTCGCGGCT
>QHSB01000363.1 GCA_003220335.1 Candidatus Rokuibacteriota bacterium | reverse complement strand
CGTCATCGCGTACAAGATCGCCGCCCACGCCGCCGACATCGCCAAGGGCCACCCGCGGGCGCGCGAGTGGGACGACGCGATCAGCAAGGCCCGCTTCGAGTTCCGCTGGGAGGACCAGTTCAACCTCTCGCTCGATCCGGACACCGCGCGCGAGTTCCACGACGAGACGCTGCCGGCGGAGGGCGCGAAGGTCGCCCACTTCTGCTCGATGTGCGGGCCGAAGTTCTGCTCGATGAAGATCACGCAGGAAGTCCGCGAGTACGCCGCCCAGCAGGGCGTGGCGGCGGAGACGGTCGCCCTCGCGCAGGGGCTGCGCGAGAAGGCCCAGGAGTTCCGGAAGGGCGGCGGCGAGATCTACCGGCCGAGCTGACCGTCAGCGGCAGACGAGCAGCGCGCCGACCTCGTTGGCTTGCGTGACGAAGCCGCTGGCCTGCGCGGGCGTCAGGTTCTTGCCGGATTGCGCCTGCACCTGCGCGATGAAGGCGTCGATCGGTCCGCAGGCGCCGGTCAGGTTGCGTTTCGCCACGAGGTCCCGGGCGGCCTCGACCTTGGCGAGCAAGGCGTTCTGGATGGCGTCGCTCGGCAGGGCCTGCACGTCGACGATCAACCTCCCGAGCCGATCGCCGCCCGCGACGGTATCCCGCACCGCGATGGTCGTCGATGCCGCCGGGGCAATCCCCATCCACGTCGGCTCGAAGCAGCCGGAGGCCGCGGTGCGAACGCCCTTCACGACGTCGGGATCGCGCGCGAAGTTGACGTACTCGAGGGCGACGGCGTACTGCCCCGCAGGCAGACTCGCGGGGTTCGCGTACCAGTCTCTGAGGTTGACCTGCGCGCTGAAGGTCCTCGACGTCGTGGTGATCAGCGCCAGGTCGGGCGAGCCATCGGCGAACGATATGGGGAGCCCTTCCGGCACGCGATCGGCGTCGATGAAGCTCGTGCCGCCCTGCGCCGTGACGCGCGGAATGAGATTGTAGGGCGTCGGAATCACCGCGTAGTACGGATGCCCCGGGACCGGATCGAACGTCACCGTGCCGGTGACGACGATCGGCTCCGTCGGGTTCGTCGTGAAGCCCGCACGTGTCACGGGCCGCGATACCGTCGAGGTCGTGGTGGTCTTGTCGACGAATTGCGGCCCGAGAGGAGCGGGGTCACAGACGTCGCCGATGCCGTTGCCATCGAGGTCCGACTGGTCAGGGTTCGAAACGAAGGGGCAGTTGTCGATGTCGTCCGGCACCCCGTCGCCGTCCGTGTCGACGATCGTGTCGAGAACGGTGATCGGCACTTCCTCGAAATCGGTCTGCTCGCCGTTGGTGACGGTGAAATTGATCCGGTACAGCCCTGCCTGATAGCCCGTCGGCGTCCACGAGAATTGGCCGGTCTGCGCGTTGAAGGTCGCGCCGTCGGGTAGCGGATACGCGGCAAGCGTGAGCGACTCGGCACCACCGATTGTCTGGACAGTGAAGGCGAGGTTCTGGCTCTCCGCGATCGACTTGGGGCCCACAAAAACCAGAAACGCGTTCGTGCTCAGCACGGCTGTCGCCAGCTCTGCGATCGGCAGATAGATGGCCAGGCCCTGCCCCTGCGCCGTCGTGATCAACCATGGATGCGTCAGAAACGTTTCTTGAACATACGATTGCCCGGGCTGAAGACTGTTGTAAAAGACCCGTTGGCCGGTGTAATCGAGCCAGACGATGATTCGCACCGCCGACGATTGGTTGACGAACCGAACGGAGGTCGGCGTCTCGCCGACAATAGAAATGAGGGCCCCCTCGAGAGTCGGGCTCAAGGGTGTCAACACCGGTTCAGCGCCGACAGGAGCAGCCGCGAGCACGAATACAATAGCAACCGCGACAGCGACCGCGGAAGCCTTTAACGACAAAGAAGCAGCGCCCGGATCTCGTCGGCTTGCACGAGCAAGCCATTCGCCTGGGCGAGCGTAAGCTTCTTGCCGGATTGCGCCTGTACTTGCGAGATGAAGGCGTCGATCGGTCCGCAGGCGCCGGTGAGGTTGCGTTTCGCCACGAGGTCCCGGGCGGCCTCGACCTTGGCGAGCAAGGCGTTCTGGATGGCGTCGCTCGACACAGCCTGCACGTCGACGATCAACCTCCCGATCGCGGCGCTCCGAGCATCTGTCCCCCCCCCCGGGGGCATGTGACAGCGCCGCGAGAGCATGCGCTTGCGGCCGCGCGCTTGTCAATGGTCGGGCGCATCGCTCACTCGATGGCGCCGAGCGACGCTGGCGCAGCGTCCGGAAGGGTGGCCGGCGCGACCGTCTACGCGTCGACGAGCGCGAGCTTCAGACGGCCGAGATCGAGCGGCTTGCGCAGCAGCGTGAAGCCGAGCCGCCGCGCGGCGGGATCGAGGTCGGCACCAGACGCCGTCAGCATGATGACGCGCAGCCCGGCGTCGCGCTCGCGTGCGCGCTCCACCAGCTCGACGCCATTCATCCCCGGCATCCCGAAGTCGGTGAGCAACACGTCATAGGCCCCCGGCTCCAGGCGCTCGAGGCCTTCCGCGGCGTTCGTCACCGCCTCGGCCTCGCAGCCCCAGTGCGCGAGCAGGTCGCAGAGCATGAAGCGCACGTGGCGTTCGTCGTCCACAACGAGCACGCGGCGTGGGCGTCCTTCGACGATGAGGTCGGACACGACCTCGCGAGATTATCCGTCGACGTCGCGCCGATCAATCCTGCAGATCGTCGCTCCAGATGCGGCGATTCGCGCAAGATCGCGCGTGCGGCCGCGCTCGGCGTGACGAAGGCGCACGCCGGGCACGTGGCGCCACGTTCGGTGCGGTCACGGACGCGCCACGCCCTGCGAGACCGCGTCCATCCGGTCGAATTTCGTTCTGTGGATGGCGGTGGATAGGTGGACAGCGCACCACTGCGCCCGGCGGCCCGCGCGGCGGCACGAGTCGTCCCTCGCCGTAAGTGCGCGCCGCCGCGAGACAAACGTTCGCGCGAAATCAGGCCGGGAGCCGAGCCACACGATGATCCGTGCCGCCTCGCGGACATTTTTCGGTTATCCATTTCGCCGGGCGCGCGGCTTTCGGCTTGACAAGCCGGTACGACCTCCCCCATAGTCCGTGCCCGTTGGAGAGTCTCCAACATCGATAACCGTTAGGCCCCGCCGTCGCGCGCCGGTGGCAGGGCCCACGAGTTCGCTGTCAGCAGCGGGCAATGCCTTGCTGCTGAGCCACCGCGCGGCCGGCATCGCGCGGACGTGGGACTTGAGGCTGCCGGCGCATCCCCGCGTTGTGTTGTCTGCGGGAGTCTATGAGACGGAGTTCGCCGATTTTCTGTCGATTGTCCTTTGGCGCACCCTCGACCACCGGCTGCGCGCTCTCCAATAACGCCGACTCGTCTAACGCCGACTCTCTCGGCGTCGTTCTATCTCTGACTTCGCCACGGAGTGAAGACATGATCGCTGAGAGGTATTTCAACGGCAGCTCCCGGCTGCGTTTCGTGTCGGTCGTTCTTGCCGCGCTGGCGCTCACCCTCGGCTTCGGCGCGCTTTCGACGGTCGACGCTCAGAACGCAGACACGTGGAAGCTGACGACCGGCAGCATGTCGGTCGCCCGGCGCCACGCGGCGGTGACGCCGCTGCTCGACGGTCGCGTGCTGATCGTCGGCGGAAATAATCCCGCGGCTCCGACGACGACACAGCCGTTGGCGTCCGCGGAGATCTACGATCCCGCAACCGACACATTCGCGCCGACGGGCAGCATGGCAGTCGGCCGCACGCTGCACACCGCGACGCTGTTGCCCGATGGCCGGGTCCTCGTCGCCGGCGGTTGGAACCCCGTGGCGGACGCGTCAATCGCCAGCGCGGAGATCTACAATCCCGCCACCGGAACGTTCGGGCCGACGGGCAGCATGAACGCCGCCCGGGCGCAGCACACGGCGACGCTGCTGCAGAGCGGCAGGGTCCTGATCGCGGCCGGGTGGATCACCGGTCCGTCGGCAAGCGCGGAGCTCTATGATCCGGGCGCGGGGACGTTTACGCCGACCGGCGCTCTGGTCGGCGTACGAAACACCCATACCGCCACACTGCTTCAGAACGGCAACGTCCTCGTCGCCGGCGGCTTCGGTACGCTGGGAGCACTGGCGACGGCCGAGCTCTACAATCCCGCGGCTGGAACGTTCGCGACGACAACCGGCAGCATGCTGAACGGGCGCGGCTCCCACGCCGCGACGCGAACGGCGAGCGGCGACGTGCTGATCGTCGGCGGCGAGCCGGCGGCCGCCTCGCAGGAGACGTACAGCGCCGCGAGCGGCACGTTCGGTTCCGCCGCCACCATCGGTACCGGTCCGACGCTGAACTGGCCCACGACGACGCTGCTCGAGTTCGGCTTCGTCCTCATCGCCGGCGGAAACGAAGGAGCCAACGCCAACTGGAGCGGAACCTTCGCCCCGACCCCGAATGCCTACCTGGCCTTCACGGGCGGCTCCTTCGGAACGGGGTCCATGAACGCCGGCGGACAGTGGGGCG
>QHSB01000362.1 GCA_003220335.1 Candidatus Rokuibacteriota bacterium | reverse complement strand
ATCGCGGATTACTTCGTTCTTGAGTATCTTCGCGGACGCGAGTGGTGTCGGGCGAGCTGGAAGGGTCGGTCTCACGGTCGGATCGGGACGTCGTGCAGCGCTACACCGGTCGCGGGGTCCGCGTAGACGCCGAAGGCGTCGGCCAGCGTGCCGCGCACGCCGCTGGTGCTCTCGATCGCGTAGAGCACCTCCGTGTCGTCGGGGTCGGAGACGCCCTCGAACCGGTGGACCTCGCGAATCACGAGGTCTCGCGGCAAGGCCGGCGTGGGCCCGACGACCGATGCCGGCATCAGCCCGTGTATCCCTCGACAGTCTTCTCGTTTCGGACCCGTGCGTCCTCGGGCTCGAGCCCCGCCGCGCGCCGGGCGCGTCTCTGGCGGAGCAGGTCCCAGCACTGATCGAGCGTGACCTGGATCTGTCGAAGCCGCTCACGGTCGGCATCGGACACGTTCGGGCGAGATTCCCGCTCGAAGAGCTGGTGCTCCTCGCGCGCAAGCTCGTTGATCCGACTGAGTATCTTCGCGTCGTCCATGGCCGCCTCCCGTTGTCCTTGAGATGACGCGTCGACGGGAGGCGTTGCGCCCGATCTGAAAATCCGTGAGAGGGTTTTGTCGTGGCGTTGGCCACGAGCGGGGTCACCCGAGTGGTGGGCGCGCCGATCGGGGGGCGAGCGGCCTCACGGTGGAGGCCGCCCGCCGGTGTCGCATGCCCGCGCTTACGCCTTCAGCTGATCGCGAATCGGCAGCTGGCGGATTCGCTTTCCCGTCGCCGCGAAGATCGCGTTGCACAAGGCCGGCGGGATCGGCGGCACGCCGGGCTCGCCCACGCCGCCCATCGGCTTGCTGTAGTCGCCGGGGATGATGTGCACGCGAATCTCCCGCGGCGCCCCGGCCATCCGGGTCACCTGGTAGGCGTTGAAGTTGTCCTGTTCCACGCGGCCGCCCTTGAAGCTGATACCCTCCAGCGTCGCGACGCCGACACCCATCACGCACGCGCCCTCCATCTGGGAGCGCACCCGGTCCGGGTTGACGGTTGCCCCGCAATCCACGGCGATGTCCACCCGCGGGATCGTCAGCTGGCCCTTGTCGTCGACCGCGGCCTCCACGACCGCCGCGATGTAGCTCACGAAGCTGTAGTGGGCGGCGATGCCCAGTCCGCGCCCCTTGGGCAGCTTCCGGCCCCACCCGGCCTGGCGCGCCACCGTCTCGACGACACGCCGCAGGCGGCCGGTGTCCACGGGGTACCGCTCCGGGGATTCGCCGTGGTTCCAGGTATCGCCCAGGGTCTCCGGGCTCACCTGGCGGGCCGGACCGATCACCTCCAGCAGAAAATCCTTCGGGTCTCGGCCGGCGGCCGCGGCCAACTCGGCGACGAACGACTGGACCGCGAACGCATGAGGAATGTTCGAAACCGATCGGAACCAGCCGATGCGCGTATGGGCGATTGCCTCGGGGTTCTCGATGCGGACGTTGGGAATCGCGAACGGCACGTTGATGACGCCCATGCCCAGCTCGAACGGCGCCTCGTTCTTCGCCTCAGCATTGAACGTGGAGATGATGGTCGGCGCCACGCTCCGGTGCAGCCAGGCGATCGGCTTGCCCTGGGCGTCGACGCCGGCCTCGAGGTGTTCGACCGACACCGTGTGGTAGTAGGAATTGTGAAGGTCGTCATCGCGCGTCCACGTCACCTTCACCGGCTTGCCGTCCACCGCCTTGGACAGGACGGCTGCCTCGATGGCGAAGTCGGGCTTCGACTTGCGTCCGAAGCCGCCGCCGAGCAGGGTCACGTGCACGGTCACGTCATCCGCTGACATGCCCAGCCGCTTCGCCACCACGTCACGGGTGCCCTGCGGAGACTGAAAGCAGCCCCAGACCTCGCACTTGCCATTCGTGATGCGCACGGTCGCGGCCGGGGGCTCCATCGTGGCGTGCGCAAGATGCGGGATGTAGTACTCGGCGTCGAGGCGTCGCGCGGCCTTGGCCACGGCCGCATCGAAGTCGCCGTCGTTGCGCACAACCTTCCCGGGCTTGCGCGCGGATTCCTCGAGGCTGGCCTTGAAGGCCGTCGAGTCGTAGTCCGCATTCGGGCCGTCGTCCCACGTAATCTTCAGCGCCTTGCGGCCCTGTATCGCGGCCCAGGTGTTGCGCGCGAGGACCGCGACGCCACCGACCGGATTGAACTGAGCGGGCGGTGGGCTGTCCTCGATCTGCACGACCTTCTGCACCCCCGGCACCTTCAGCGCTTCCGCAGGGTCAAAGCTCGCCACCTTGCCGCCATACACCGGGGGACGGGCCACGACGGCGTAGAGCATCCCGTCCAGCCGGGTGTCGATGCCGTACTGGGCCTTGCCGGTCGCGATGTCGGGGCCGTCAACCAGCTTGAGCTGACCCTTGCCGATGTAACGGAACTGCTTCGGGTCCTTGAGGCGCAGCGTCTCCCGCGCCGGGACGGGCTGACCGGCAGCCGCCTTGGCGAGCGACCCGTACCCGGCGCGCCGACCCGTCGGACGATGCACGACCTCGTGGTTCTTCGCCTCCACCTCGCTGACGGGCACGTTCCAGCGTTCAGCGGCGGCGGCTTCCAGCATGGTGCGCGCGGCCGCGCCGCAGCGGCGCATCGGCTCGAAGAAATGTCGCGTGCTCCGCGAGCCGTCGGTGTCCTGGTTGCCGAACTTCTTCTCGTCACCGTGCGCCTGCGCGACGCGCACGCGCTTCCAGTCGGCCTCGAGCTCGTCGGCCACGATCATCGGCATCCCGGTCCTGACGCCCTGTCCCATCTCGGAACGGTGGCAGACGATCGTCACCGTGCCGTCCTCGGCGATGGCCACGAAGGCCAGAGGATCGTCGACCCAGCCGTTGGGCATCCCGTCGGCGCCATACTTCTTGGCGTCGGCGGCACGCGTCGCCGACGAATATCCCACCGCGAGCACGAGTCCGCCGAGGGCCGACATCCCTTGAAGGAATCGACGCCGGCTCACGTTGGCGACCACCAGCGCGTTCATCGCGTGCCTCCCTGCTGAAGCGCCGCCTGCTTGATGGCGGCGCGGATACGCGTGTACGTCCCGCAGCGGCAGATGTTGCCGCTCATGGCCTCGTCGATCTCGGTCTCGCTCGGCTTCGCCTTGCGCTTCAGCAGCGCGGCCGCGGACATGATCTGGCCGGCTTGACAGTAGCCGCACTGGGGCACGCCCGTGTCGACCCACGCCGCCTGCAGGGCCTTGCCGACCGCGTCCGCGCCGACCGCCTCGATGGTGACGACCTTCTTGTTCGCCACCGCCGAGATCGGTGTGATGCAGGAGCGCACCGCCTGGCCGTCGACGTGCACCGTGCAGGCGCCACACAGCGCCATTCCGCAGCCGAACTTGGTCCCCGTGAGGCCGAGCTCATCGCGGAGTGTCCACAACAGCGGGGTCTCGCCGGGCAAGTCGACAGTTTGGCGCTTGCCGTTGATGTCGAGTGGGATCATCAGGATTCTCCTGTCTTCACCGAAACGTCAGGGCCCTCGTGGTCGTCGCGCCCGCCATCCAATCACAAATCGGGCGGCACATAAAGTAAATCATTGACCTCGTTCCGACGGGACGCCCGCTTGACATTACGTGCGGCTCGCTACGAGAATCGCGGCCAGCGACGCTCCGATGCATTCGTGTTCCGGATCGCCACGCCGCGCATTGCTACGAGCCGCCCTCGGCGCCGGCGTCTTCCTCTGCGCGCCGCGCTACGCGGCCGCCCAGGCCGAGAACCCCCGAATGCAGCGTCCTCAGGCCGGAGATCGCTTCGTGTTCGCCGGCTTCGAGCGAATCGGACACGTGATCACCCCCGGCGATGTGCCGGCGGGCAAGCCGCCGCTCCTGGCTTATCCCATTGACCCCAGCAGCCGTGTCGTCCGCGACGGCTCGCGCCTGAACCAGGTCCTGCTCGTCCGCCTTGCCGTGGAGGAGCTCGACGAGGACACGCGCGCCCGGTCGGCCGACGGCGTCGTGGCCTATTCCGGCGTCTGCACGCACACCGGCTGTGACGTCACGGTTTGGCAAGCTGAGACACGACGATTCCGATGCCCCTGCCATGAATCGGAGTTCGATCCGCGGGATAGAGGCCGCGTCGTTGGCGGCCCCGCGCCGCGCCGGCTGCCGCAGCTGCCGGTCAAGGTCGTCGATGGCGTGATCGTCGCCGACGGGGCCTTCATTGGCCGGCCCGGCTTCCAGCCAGGCTGAACGGGGCGGTGCCGCTTCACCCTTCACCAACAGTCGGAGGAGAACGACGATGACAACCGCGAGAGCAGTCGTCGCAATCGGAAGTCTTCTGGTCGCGACGACGGTGGCGGCAACGCTGCTGGGCGGGTGCACCACACAAGGCATGGGGACGAGCACCGTGAGCATGGCGCAACCTGCGCCGCGCGCGCGCACCACCACCGGCGCCACCAGCTACACGCCGGTGACCGATCAGCGGCTCGTGAGTCCCGAGGCCGAGAACTGGCTGATGTACCGGCGAACGTACGACGGCTGGGGCTACAGTCCGCTCGAGCAGATCAACACCGGCAACGTGAAGGACCTCGTGCCGGTCTGGACCTTTTCCACCGGCGTGGCCGAAGGCCACCAGGCGCCACCCATCGTGAACAACGGCATCATGTTCGTGAGCACACCGCAGAACCAGGTGCTCGCCCTCGACGCCAAGAGCGGCGAGCTCCTGTGGCGGTACAAGCG
>QHSB01000361.1 GCA_003220335.1 Candidatus Rokuibacteriota bacterium | reverse complement strand
GCCGCCGCGCGCCGTAGAGCGCGAGCCCCACCGCGGTGGCGTACACGGGACTCTTCACCACGTTCACGAGACCGCTCACGTCGCCCGGCACGCCCCGGCGCACGGGCTGGTCGAAGACCGACTCGGCCAGCTCGGGGACGCCCTGCATGATCGAGCTGCCGCCGGTGACGACCACGCCCGCCGTCGCCGCGTCTTCGAATCCCGCGCGCGTCATCTCGCGCGCCACGAGGCTGAAGATCTCCTCGACGCGGGGCTGGATGATCTCCGACAGCACCTGGCGCGAGAGCTGGCGCGGCTTGCGCCCGCCCACCGAGGGCACGTCCACCGTCTCCTCCGCGGGCACGAGCGCGGTGAGCGCGCAGCCGTAGTGCTTCTTGAGCGCCTCGGCGGCGGTGAGCGGCGTGCGCAGGCCGACCGCCACGTCGTTGCTGATGTGATCGCCGCCGAGCGGCAGGATCGCGGTGTGCCAGACGGCGCCGTCGCGCAGCAGGGCGAGGTCGGTGGTGCCGCCGCCGATGTCGATGACGAGGACGCCGAGCTCCTTCTCGTCGGGATAGAGGACCGCCTCCGCCGAGGCGATCGGCTCCAGCACCACGTCCTGCACGGTGAGCCCCGCGCGGTTGACGGAGCGGATCACGTTCTGCACGGAGGTCACGGCGGCGGTGACGACGTGCACCTCCACCTCCAGCCGCACGCCCGACATGCCCAGCGGCTCGCGCACCCCGTCGGCGTCGTCCACCATGAACGTCTGCGGCAGCACGTGCAGGATCTCGCGATCCTGCGAGATGTTGATCGCGCGCGCCGCGTCCACCGCGCGGTCGACGTCGGCCTGGCTGACCTCGCGGTCCTTGCCGGAGACGGCGACCACGCCGCGGCTGTTCACGGAGCGGATGTGACCGCCCGCCACGCCGGCGTACACCGCCGAGACGTCGACGCCGGCCATCCGCTCGGCCTCGGCCACCGCCTGGCGGATCGCCTCCACCGTCGAGTCGATGTTGACGACGATGCCGCGGCGCAGCCCCCGCGACGGCGCGGCGCCCACACCCACCACGTCGAGGCCGCCGCCGGGACGCGGCGCCGCGACGATGGCGCAGACCTTGGTGGTGCCGACGTCCAGGCCGACGATCAGCTCCGGGGACTTACCCCGCCTCACCGCACCGGCCCCCGTCTGAGCACGACCTGGTCCTTGAATCGGAGGTCGACGCCGCTCACGTCCTGTGTGGCCACCTGCGCCAGCACGCCTTCGAGCCGCGCGAGCCGTTCGTCCCAGTCCTCCGCGCCCAGCCGCACCTCGACGCCATCGACGGTATAGAGGACGGGGCCCTCGGGCCGGCTCATGTCGATCTCCGAGATCTCCGCGGCCAGCGCGTTGCCGGAGCGGAGCAGCGCGCGGATCAAGGCGACCGCCGCGCGCGCCTTGGGCCCCGGCGACGTACGCATCGACACCAGCTCCTCCTCCGTGAGGCCGCTGATCACGGGGACGCCGGGGACGACGGCGCGCCGCTCCTCGCTCAGCACGCGGCCCTCCTCGTCCATCCAGTGCAGCCGCCCGGCGTGCACCAGCGTGAAGGGGCGGCGCTCCTCGACGACGATCGTCACGCGGTTGGGCAGCTCGCGGACGATGTCGGCGCGGCGGATCTCCGGCAACGCCGACACGCGCGCGGCCACGGCGCCGCCGTCGAGGGTCCACAGATTCGTGCCGGGCACGATGGCGGCGGCGGCGAGGATGCGCGGCACGGGGACGCGGGAGGCGCCGTGCACCTCGACGCCGGCGATCGCGAAGCGCGGCGAGGTGGTGGCCCAGCGCGCGCCGGCCAGCGTCGCCGCGACGCCGGCGAGCACCACACCGAGGACGACGGCCCGGCGCGCGAGCCGGGCGAGGGCGCGGGCTCGGCGCGCGCGCCGGCGCGCGGGGCCGACGCGCTGGCCGTCGACGAGCGGCGTGCGCCCGAAGAGGTCGGCGAGCGCGCCGGCGCCGCCGCGCGGAGAGAGCAGGCCCCTACTCACCGAGGATGCGGATCTCGGTCTCGAGGGTGATCCCGAAATGGCTGTGGACGCGCTCGCGCGTGAGCTCCATGAGGCCCAGGATGTCGGCGGCGCCGGCGGCGCCGCGGTTGACGATGAAGTTGGCGTGCTTGGACGAGATCTCCGCGCCATTGACGCGCTTGCCACGCAGCCCGGCCTTCTCGATGAGCCGCGAGGCCAGCTCGCCGGCGGGATTTTTCCAGACGAAGCCGGCGGAGGCCAGCGCCAGCGGCTGCGTGGCCTTCTTCTGCTTGAGCCGTGCCCGGATCTCCTTCTGGATCTCCGGCAGCGGCCGGCGGTGCAGCTGCAGCCGGCAGCCGATGAGCACCGCGCCCGCCGGCAGGTGAAAGGCGCGATAGCCGAACTCGCCCGAGGGCTTGAACTCGCCGAGCGCGCCGTCGGGGTGGAGGTAGTAGACGGCGCTCACGAAGTCGCCGATCCAGCCGTCGGCGGTGCCCGCGTTCATCGCCAGCGCGCCGCCGATGGTGGCCGGGATGCCGACGAGGCACTCGATGCCGCCGAGGTTGAGGGCGGCCGCCTCGCGGATGAGCGCGGAGAGACCCACGCCCGCGCCCGCCAGCGCCTCCTCGCCGTAGTATTCGGCGCGGCCGAGGCAGCCCTCGAGCTTGAGCACCACGCCGCGAATGCCGCGGTCGCGCACCACGAGGTTGTTGCCGCCGCCGACGACGGCCACCGGCAGCTGCTCGCGCTCGGCGAACATCAGCGCATGCCGGATGTCCTCGACGTCCTGAGGGACGACGAAGATGTCGGCGGGACCGCCGATGCGCAACGAGGTGTGGAAGCTCAGCGGTTCTTTGAACCGCACTTCCCCCCGGATCTCTCCTAACATTTAGGCCCTCCGTTCCCGCAGATCGGTTTCGAGCCGACGCAGAATTTCGGGTCCGAGCACGCTCACGTCGCCGGCGCCGAGCGTCAGCACCATGTCGCCCGGCCGGCTGATCTCACACACGTGGTCGACGATGCGCGCGCGATCGCCGCCCAGATAGCTGACGTTGCGATGACCGTGGGCGCGGATGCCCTCGGCGAGGTCGGCGGCGCTGACGCCGGCGATCGGCGCCTCGCCCGCGGCGTAGATGTCCATCACGATCAGCACGTCCGCCTCGTTGAAGGCGGTCAGGAAGTCCTCGAACAGGTGCCTGGTGCGCGTGTAGCGGTGCGGCTGGAACACCGTCACGACCCGGCAGTCGAACCCGGCCTTGGCGGCGGCCAGAGTCGCGCGGATCTCGACGGGATGGTGGCCGTAGTCGTCGACGACGGTGACGC
>QHSB01000360.1 GCA_003220335.1 Candidatus Rokuibacteriota bacterium | reverse complement strand
GCGGCCCTTGGCCCACTCGCCGTTCTTGCCGAACTTCACCTTGCCGACGACCGTGCTGAACTCGTGGCCGCGGATGTAATCCGCGATCTTCTGCTGATCGAGGCCCTTGGCGCCCTCGACGCCCTGACCGAGCACCTGCATCAGCGCGTACGAATACGGCGGCAGGTAGTAGCCGAGCGGATCGACGCCGGCCTTCTCCGCGCGCGCCTGGTACTCCTTCAGGAATTCCTTGATGCCCGGTATGGCCAGCATGGAGGGCTCCGGCGCCCAGAAGTCGTAGTTCACGATGCCATTGAGCATGGGGCCCATGCTCGTCATGACCGTCGTGAACATCAGCCCCACCATGCCGCCGCCGAAGATCTTCGGCTGCAGACCGACCTCGTGAGCCGCGCGCAGCATGCCGACGGAGTCCGGTGGGTAGCTGGCCACGAAGACGATGTCCGCGTTGGTCGCCTTGATGGCGCGCACGATCGGCGTGTAGTCCACGGTGCTGGGCGGGTAGTTCTTGTCGTAGACGGTCTTGAAGCCGAACTTCTTGATGAGCTCGCGTGCGCCGACCATGGCGTTCTGCGGATACTCGGCATCGGCGCCGACGATCGCCACCGTCTGCGGCTTGGGCGTCTGCTTGGCCGCGAGCTCGAAGAAGCCGATGGCCGTGCTCGTCTGCGGATCGGGGCCGGCCGGCTGGATCTGGAAGTAGTTCGGGTACTGGTACTTCTCGTTGTTCGCCAGCCCGAACATGCCCATGATGGTCAGCTTGCGCTCCATGGCGATGGGCATGAGCGGCGCGATGAGGTTGGTGCCGTAGCCCGACGTGACGAGATCGACCTTGTCGACGTCGAGCAGCTTCGTGTAGATCCCCGGCACGGTGGCCGGGTTGGTCTGGTCGTCGTAGAACACCAGCTCCACCGGCCGCCCGAGCAGGCCGCCCTTCTTGTTGACGTCGTCCTTCCAGATCTGCATGGCCAGCAGCGCCGGCTTGCCGTTGGCGGAGAGGCCGCCGGTCAGGGCCATGCCGAAGCCGATCTTGATCGGGTCGGCCGCGCGCGCCACGGGAGTGAGCCCTACGGCGGCGAGGAAGACGAGCGTGGCGACGACGGCGACACCGATCAGAGCCCGGGTCCGGTTCATGTAGTTCCCTCCGTGGCGACGTATATTACACGCCGAGGGGTTGCCATGGGACAGGCGCGCGGGATCAAGCAGGTCGGCTACTTCGACTGCGCGGGCGGCGGCCAGGTCGTCGTCAGCGGGACCACGGCGTATATCGCCCACATGAAGCCACCGCACGGCACCACCATCGTGGACATCAGCGATCCCGCCAAGCCGCGCAGGCTCGCCGAGATCACGCTGCCCGAGGGCATCCACTCGCACAAGGTGCGCGTCGTGGACGGCGTGATGCTCGTCAATCGCGAGGGACTCCGCGGCGCCGCGCGCGGGCCCGGCTTCCGCGGCGGCCTCGGTGTCTTCGACGTCACGCAGCCCGACAAGCCGCGCGAGATCGCGTTCTACGAGTGCAACGGCGTCCACCGCTTCACCTTCGACGGGCGCTACGCGTACTTCTCGCCGGACCTCGAGGGCTACCGCGGCAATATCGTCATGACACTGGATCTCAAGGACCCCACGCGGCCCCAGGAGGTCGGGCGCTGGTGGATGCCCGGCCAATGGATCGCAGGCGGCGAGACGCCGACGTGGGAGGGCCGCAATCACCGCTGCCATCACCCGATCCGTCACGGCAACCGGCTCTACGTCTCGTACTGGCACGGCGGCTTCGTCATCCTCGACATCGAGGACATGGGCAAGCCACGCTTCGTGTCCGGCGTCGACTGGAGCCCGCCGTTCAGCACGCCGACCCACACCGCGCTGCCCATTCCCTTCCCGCTCCAGGGCCGGCGCGTGCTGCTCGTGGCCGACGAAGACGTGATGCGGATCGCGCCGGGCGTGCCGGCGTTCCTCTGGCTGGTGGACATCTCGGAGGAGACGCGCCCCACCCCCTTCGCGAGCTTCCAGGTGGACGGCATCGACGGCTCGCCGCAGCCGGAGTTCACCGGCTGCCACCAGCCATGCGAGGAGGTACGCGGCACGGAGATTCCCGTCGCGTGGTTCGCGCACGGCCTGCGCATCGTCGACATCGCCAGGCCGCACGCGCCGCGCGAGGTCGCCTCGTTCGTCCCCGACGCCGCCGACGGCGGCCGCGTCTGCAGCAACGACGTCTGCTACGACGCGCGCGGCCTGATGTACCTCATCGACCGCGACCGCGGCCTGCACATCGTCGAGCGGACGTAGTTACGGGTTAGATCGATGGGCGTCACGGCTGCGCCTGGGCGCCCCGAGCGCTGGGGTCGAGGAGCGGCTCGGCTTCGCCGGGCCGCTTCCGAGCGTTGGGGGTTTGGGGGGCCATCTCGGGGCCCCCCATCTATACAGGCCGGACGTAGCGACGCTGGATCGAGGGGTGCCACGGCTCCGCCGGGGCGCCCCGAGCGCTGGGGGGTTTGGGGGGCCATCTCGGGGCCCCCCATCTATACAGGCCGGCGATCCTTCCAGGGCTGGGCCGCCTCGAGCTGCGCACCCAGCCGGAACAGCGTCGCCTCGTCGCCGAACCGCGCCGCGAACTGCACGCCCAGCGGCAGCCCGCTCTGCGACATCCCCAGCGGCACCGACATCGCCGGATGGCCCGAGGAGTTGAAGAGCGCGGTGAATCCGACCGAGGCCGATCTCGCGGCCGCGAACGCTGCCGGGTCGGTGGTCGACAGGTCGAGCACGCCCAGCGGGTACGGCGGCTTGGCCATGGTCGGCGTGAGTAGCACGTCGTAGGTCTCGAGAAACCGCGCGACCACGCGGCCCGTGCGGTGCACGGTGTGGATCGCGCGCGCGTAGTCGGCGGCGGACAGCGAGCGCCCCAGCTGTACGCGCTGCCACGTGATGCGCTCGACGTCGTCCTCTTTCAGGACTCGGCCCAGGGCGGCGGCCCGCGTCTCGAGCGCGAAGGTCAGGCTGGCCGTGACGATTGTGAGCGTCGCCTGCAGCCATGCCGCCTCGTCGATCTGCGGACGCGCCTCCTCTATATGGTGCCCGAGGCTCGCGCAGAGCCTGGCGGCGGCGCGTGCGGCCTCGGCGCACTCGGGGTCCACCGGGCCCTCGATCCACGGGGTGACGGTCAGCGCGATGCGTAGACGGCCGGGGTCGCGGCCGACTTCCTGCAGAAACGGCCGCGCCATCGGCGGCGCCCAGTACGGATCGCCGACGTCGGGACCGGCGGTCGCATCCAGCAGCGCGGCGCTGTCGCGGACGCTCCACGTGACGGCGTGGCCGATCGACGCGCCGCTCCAGCCCTCCCCGGCATCGGGGCCAGCCGGGTTGCGGGCGCGCGTGGGCTTGAGCCCGAAGAGGCCGCACGCGGAGGCCGGGATGCGGATCGAACCGCCGCCGTCGGTGGCGTGCGCCATGGGGAGCATGCCGGCCGCCACCGCCGCGGCGGCGCCGCCGCTCGAGCCGCCGGCGCTGTGCGTGAGCTTCCACGGGTTGCGCGTGGGCCCGAAGAGCCGCGGCTCCGTCGAGGGCGCGATGCCCATCTCCGGCGTGTTCGTCTTGCCGGCGATCACGAGCCCCGCGCGCTTGAGCCGCGCGACGATCTCGCTGTCGTGGTCGGCGGTGTAGTTGGCGTAGAGCCGGCTGCCGAAGCTGGTGATGGTGCCCGTATAGAGGACGCCGAGATCCTTCAAGAGGTACGGGACGCCTTTGAACGGCCCGTCCGGCAGGCCGGCGCGGATCGCCCCGCGTGCCTGCTCGTCCATGCGCATGACGACGGCGTTCACGGCGGGATTGCGCGTGTCGATGCGCTCGAGGGTCGCCGCCAGCACCTCGTCGGGCGAGACCTCCTTCTTCCTGATCAGCTCGGCGAGGCCGAGGCCGTCGTACTGCCCGAAGTCGTCGGCGAGGCGGCTCACGCCGAGACCTTCGCACCCCCGAACACGGGATTGTCGGTCCGGTCCACGAGCGCCTCCGGCCCTTCGGTCGGCAGTCGCTCCGAGAAGTTCTGCGCCGCGTCGATGTCCTTCTCCCACACCTCGCGCGGCAGCTCGTAGAGCACCTCGATGCCGTGACCGTCGGGGTCCTCGATGTAGACGCTGTGGGTCATGCCGTGGTTCACGCGGCGCAGGAACTTCACGCCCTTCTTCTGGAGGAACTCGACCTGCGCGAGCCACGACTCGCGGTCGGGCCACGCGATGGCCACGTGGTTGAGGCCCACGCGCCGGGGCTGCATGCTCCATGAGTCGGGAGCGCCGTTCTGCGGCGGCGCCTGGGCCAGCGCCAGGTCGTGGTGCGTGACCCCGCCCTCCGCGTCCACGCCGCTGTAGAAGCGCATCTTGAAGGGCCGATCCTTCAGCTCGGCCACGTGGCGGAAGCCGATGATCTCGGTCCAGAACTTGT
>QHSB01000262.1 GCA_003220335.1 Candidatus Rokuibacteriota bacterium | reverse complement strand
GGGCCCACGGCCGCGGCGCGGTCCGAGGACGATTCTATCAGTCGCCGCTGGGGCGGTGCGCGGTGACGATGCCGCGGTCGGCGATCGTGGAGAACGCCTCGATCCAGCGCAGCGGCGGTATCCCCGAGCGTTCGCCGGTGCGCACGATCACCATGCGCTGGCGCGGCGAGACGTACACGAACTGGCCGAGGTGGCCGGACGCGTAGAAGTCGGCGTCGTCGGCCGCGCGCCGTCGGCCCCACCACATGTAGCCGTAGTAGGCCTGCTGCGAGGCGAAGAGCGGCTGAGGCGGATAGAACCGCTCGTAGTCCACCGAGGTGTCCTCGCGGGTGGAGTCGGCCACCCACGCCGCGGGCAGGATCTGGCGGTGGCCCCAGCGGCCCTCGTTCAGATAGAGGCGCCCGAGCTTGGCAAGGTCGATGGCGCGCGCGGCGAGCCCGCCGTCCGTCTTCTCGAGGCCCGTGCCCTCGTGATCCACGCTCCAGGTCCCGGTGTACTCCATGCCGATCGGCGTCCAGATCCGCGTCTGCAGATAGTCGCTGACCGCCCGGCCGGTGACGCGCTCGAGGATCAGGCCCAGGAGCAGCGGCGGGTACTCGCTGTACACGAAGCGGGCGCCGGGCGCCTCGCTCACCCGGGTCTCGGCCAGCGCGAGCCGCCGCACGTCGGGATAGAAGTGGGCCTTGATGTTGTCGCCGTTGAGGAACGGCACGTCCACGTAGCGCAGGCCCGAGGACATCGTCAGCAGGTGGCGCAGGCGGATGCGCTCGAAGCGCGGGTCGCGCGCGGCCAGCTCGGGCAGATAGCGCGTGACGGGATCGTCGACGCTGCGGATGAGGCCGTCGGCGATCGCCGCGCCGACGAGCGCAGAGGTGAACGACCTCGTGACCGAGAACGCCGTGTCGAGTGTCTCGCGGTCCGCGCCGTTGAAATAGCCCTCGTAGCGGATCGTGTCGTCGACGATGACGATGAAGGCGTGGGTGCCGCTGGCCTCGAGGAAGGGCTCGAGCGCCTCGACGCCGAAGGCGGCGGCGATCCGGTCCGCGAGCATCCCGTCGTCACGCTCGCGCGCGAACTGGAAGGGCGTGGTGCTCGCCTGCAGCGCCCGCGCCGGGAACTTGCGGTGATCGCCGAGGCTCTCGGGGCCCCAGCGCGCCGCCCGCAGGACGTAGGCGGGCGGATAGACGATCATGAGCCCCGTCACCACCCAGGCCACGAGGGCGACGAGCGCGACGCCGCCGGCCACGGCCAGGCGAGCCGCGGCGGGCGTCCAGGCGCGAAGGCGCCTCATCGGGACGAGTATAAGCGAAGTCGCCGGCTCAGTGCTGCACTTGCTGGACGATGACGCCGCGCTCGCTGACGCGCACCTCCACCTCGGGCGCGGTCAGTCGGAGGTGGTGGATGGCCTTGTCGAGAAGTTGGCTCAGCTCGTCGCGCGAGTAGTGATTCACCGCGGCCTCGTCGACGAACAGAAGGTGGGTGACCATCCGGCCATGCTTCACGCGGAAGCGCTGCGCCTCGCGGTCGAAGTCGTAGTGGCTGGTCACCCGGACGTCGGGAATGCGCCGCACCAGGTAGTCGTTGATCTCGGCGACCTTCTCTTCGTGCATCGCTCGTGATGTACCATCCCCGGGGTGGACGCGCTCGCCTCCCCGCTGCTCCTGGCGATCGGCGTCGGCGCCGTCGCGCTGGCGACGCTCGGTCTCGTCAGCCGTCGGTATCAGCGCTGCCCGCACTGTCGACGCCTGGTGCCGCGCGCCCACCGCGGCTGGCTGCGCTGCCGGACCTGCGGCCGGCAGTACCACCGCAGCGTGCACCTCGGTCGCTGATCCTACGCCAGATCGGCCGCGTCGATCCCGCGCGCCTTCAGCAGGCCGCGCAGCTTCCGGAGTCCCGCCATCTCCAGCTGCCGCACGCGCTCGCGGCTGAGCGAGAGCCGCTGTCCGATCGCCTCCAGCGTTTCCGGCGGATCGCCCTCGAGCCCGAAGCGCCGCCGCAGCACCGTGCGCTCGTTGGCGGCAAGGTCGTCGAGCACGGAGGCGAGATCCGCGCGGTCGCGCAAGAGCCCGGCGAGCGTCTCCGAGGGCGCCGCCGCGCGGTCGGCGACGAGGTCGCCGAGGGTGGCCGTCGAGTCCGCACCCACCGGCGCATCGAGCGAGACCGGGTGCTGGCGCACCTCCTCCAGCTCCACGATCTCGCCCTCGCTGGTGCCCAGCGCCTGCGCCAGCTCCTCGGTCGTGGGCGCCCGGCCCAGCGCCTGCGTGAGCCGGCGATGCTCGCGCACGTAGCGCGCGAGGAGCATCTCGACGTGCACGGGCAGCCGGATCGTACGCGCCTGGTTGGCCAGCGCGCGCGTGATGGCCTGGCGGATCCACCACGTCGCATAGGTGGAAAAGCGCGTGCCGCGCTCGGGCTCGAACTTCTCCACCGCCCGCAGCAGCCCGAGGTTGCCCTCCTCGATGAGGTCGGGCAGCGGCAGCCCGCGGTTCAGGTAGCGCCGCGCGATCTGAACGACGAGGCGCAGGTTCGCCTCGGTCATGCGCTGCTTGGCCGACTCGTCGCCCGATTGCACGCGCCGCGCGAGCGCCTGCTCCTCCTCCCGCGTGAGCAGCGGGATGCGCGCGATCTCGGAGAGGTACACGCCGAGGTTGGCGCGGCTCGTCTCACGCGTCTCGTCACGGACGTCCGTGTCCACGGCGTCGACGAGCGACTCGAGCGGCTCGTCGGGAATCGCTTCCTCGGCCTCGCGGCTACTCATCGGGCTCGTCGTCCGTCTCGTCCACGTGCGCCACGCGTCCCGGCATCGGCAGCATGTAGAGCGGATTGTAGACCCGGCCCTCACGGCGGATCTCGAAGTGCACGTGATAGTTCGTCGCGCGCCCGGTGCGCCCGACGCTGGCGATGCGTTGTCCCGACGTCACCCAGTCGCCGATCTCGACGAGGTTGGCGTCGTTGTGGGCGTAGACGGTGGTGAACCCGTACTCGTGCTCGATCTTCAGCACACGGCCGTAGCGCGGCTCGACGCCGGCCGCCACCACCACGCCGGCGGCCGCGGCCAGGATCGGCTCGCCGTGGTCGGCGCGGATGTCGATGCCGCGATGCCAGCCGCTGCGCCGGCGTCCGAAGGGCGAGCTCACGGCGCCGTCGGCCGGCCACAGGAAGGTGCCGAGGGCGTCGGCGAACTCCGGCACGGCAAGCACGAAGTCGACGGGCGCGCGCACGCCCCGCGCGCGGGGCCCGGGATCGGCGGCGCGCGGGCGACCCGTCCGCGCCGTCACGCGCGTGGGCGACGCGCTGGCGGTCGGAATCACGAGCCGCTGGCCCACCCGCAGCCGCACGCGATCGCTCCCGAGCTCATTGGCGGAGACGAGTGCCCCGACGGAGACGCCGTACCGTCGCGCGAGCGCGCTGAGGGTGTCGCCGCGCGCGACCTGATGGACGCGGTCGGCGGCGGGATCCGCCGGAACCGCGACCGCGGTGGCGAGCAGCGCCACCCCGAGCGCACCCGCGAGGAGCGCGCGCGGGGCCGTCACGGTGCGGATCCCGCACGGACGTCGAAGCCCGCGAAGCCTCCCGTCGATGGTACCCAGTGCACGCTCACCGCCCGCACCTGCGACAGCGGCGGTCCCTTCTCGAGGGCGCGCACGAACGCCTCGATCACGTCGCGCGGACCCTCGACGCGCGCCCGCACGCGGCCGTCGTCGAGGTTCATGACATAGCCGGCCAGGCCGAGACGCTCGGCGTGGCGCTGGGCATAGTCGCGATAGCCCACGCCCTGCACGCGTCCTTCCACGACGATCTCGGCGGCAGTCACGGCTGATTCGATTGGTCGGTCGGACATCGCCGCGCCGCCGGCCGGATGGCGCCGGCCGGCGGGCGGCGGACGAAATGGTCGGGGCGAGAGGATTTGAACCTCCGACTTCACGGTCCCGAACCGTGCGCGCTACCAGGCTGCGCTACGCCCCGAATTGACGCGCCCATTATACAGGCTTCAGAGGGTCACGACTCCCAGGCGTACTTTCCCACGAGCTTCACGAACTTGCACTCCCCCGCCTGCCGCGTGTGCGTCTGGCCGCCGACGCGCTCCACGACGGTGAGCACCTGGTCCTCCGGGCTGCCGACCGGTAGCACCATGCGCCCGCCGTCGGCCAGCTGCTCGACGAGCGGCGGCGGCACCGAGGGGCCGCCCGCGGCGACGAGGATGCGATCGAAGGGCGCCTCGTCGGGCCAGCCGAGCGCGCCGTTGCCGACGCGGATCCAGACGTTCTGCACGCCGAGCGCCTCCAGCGTGGCCCGCGCGCGCTCCGCCAGCCGCGGCAACCGCTCGATCGAGCACACACGGCGCGCGAGGGCGCCGAGCACGGCCGTCTGGTAGCCGGAGCCGGTGCCCACCTCCAGCACCTTCTCCTGTCCCGTCAGCTCGAGCAGCGCCGTCATGAGCGCGACGATGTAGGGCTGCGAGATCGTCTGCCCCTCGCCGATGGGCAGCGGATGGTCCTCGTAGGCGCCGTGGGTGAGCCCCTCCTCGACGAAGCGGTGCCGCGGGATGCGCCGCATGACGTCGAGCACGCGCGCGTCGGTGATCCCGCGCCGCGCCAGCTGCTCGTCCACCATGCGCTCGCGCTCGCGCGCCGCGCGCGCCTCGAAGCCCGCCTCCACTCACCGCCTCCGGCGCTTGCCCGCCGTCTTCGAGCCGGAAGGCTTCGCGGGGAGCGCCGTCGCGGCCTGGGCACGCGGGCGCGCGCGCAGCGCGGCGTTGAGCGCGGGCTCCCAGTCCGTCATCTGCGCGAGCGCGCGGTGGTGCGTCAGATCGAGGTGCAGCGGCGTCACCGAGGCGTACGCATCGTGCACGGCGCCCATGTCGGTGCCGTCGAGGGCCTCCCACTCGGGCGGGCCGGCGCCGATCCAGTAATGGGCGCGCCCGCGCGGGTCGGCCTGCTCGACGATCTTGCCCGAGTAGACGCGATGGCCCAGACGCGTGAGGCGCACGCCCTTCGGGACGCCGGCCGGCACGTTGACGTTGAGCAGGGTCATCGACGGTAGTCCGCTCACGAGCACGCGCATGGCCACCTGGCGCGCCACGCGCGCCGCGTCGGCGAACTCCTCGCCCTCCACGAGCGAGACGGCGATCGACGGCACGCCGAGCAGCGTGCCCTCCATCGCCGCCGACACGGTCCCCGAGTACGTCACGTCGTCGCCGAGGTTGGAGCCGTGATTGACGCCGGAGACGACCAGCACCGGGCGCTCGGGCAGAAAGCCGAGCACGCCGAGGTTGACGCAATCCGAGGGCGTGCCGTTCACGGAATGGCGCCGCTCGCCCCAGCGGTGCACGCTGAGCGGCCGGTGCAGCGTCAGCGCGTGGCCGCACGCGCTCTGCTCGCGCTCGGGCGCCAGCACGTGGACCTCGCCGAGGTCCTCGAGCGCGGCGGCGAGGGCGGCGAGGCCCACGGCGTGGACGCCGTCGTCATTGGTCACGAGCAGGACGGCCACTCGACCTCCGGCCCAAACGGAACGGGCACCCGTCCGGGTGCCCGTTCGCGTGGTGAAAAATGGTCGGGGCGACAGGATTTGAACCTGCGACCACCGGACCCCCAGTCCGGTGCGCTACCGGGCTGCGCTACGCCCCGACGTCGCAGGCTCGAATCTTCCCAGAAACACCGCGCCGCTTCAAGGCGTGAGCCGCGCACGTAGCGCGGCCAGCCGGTCGCGCACCCGCTTGAGCGCCTCCGCGTAGGCCACCTCGCGCATGCCGAGCTCGAGCTGCAGCGGCTGGGTCTTGCGCGACTCCGCCACCAGACGCTTGCGCGCGCCCTCCAGGGTGAGCCGCTCGTCGTAGAGGAGCGCCTTGATCCGCTGCACCAGGTCGACGTCGCGACGGCGGTAGAGGCGCTGGCCGGCGGGATTCTTCTTGGGCCGCAGCAGCTTGAACTCCGACTCCCAGTAGCGGAGGACGTAGGCGGGGACGCCCGCGATCTCCTCCACTTCGCCGATGCGGTAGTACAGCTTCTCCGCGATCTCCAGCGCCACGGCGCGCTAGTGCGAGCCGGCCGTGGTGTTGATCCGCTGCTTGAGGCCCTTGCTGGGCTTGAACGTGAGGACCTTGCGCGCCGTGATCTCGATGGAGTCACCCGTCTGGGGATTGCGGCCCCGCCGCGACGCCTTGCGGCGGATGCGGAAGTGGCCGAAGCCGACGATCTTGACGTCCTCGCCCTTCTCGAAGCAGCGGAAGATGATGTCGAAGACCGACTCGACCACCGACGCGGACTGGCGCTTGCTCAGCCCGTGCGCGGCAACGGCGTTGACCAGATCGTTCTTGGTCACGGTGGAGACTCACCTCCTCGTCGAGACGGCTACGGCCCGCCCCGCGCGATGAACGGCTTGTAGCCCTTGGCCTCGAGCTCCTTCAGCGTGCTCACCGCCGTCGCGCGATCGGGAAAGGCGCCGACCCGGACGCGGTAGAGCATCTCGCCGGTCGCCGACGGCGCCGGCCGCCTCGCGGCCGCGCGCGGCGCGGGCTGGGGTGCGGCGGCGGTGCCGGCCGCGCGTCGCACCTGCACCTTGAAGCCCTCCACGGCCAGATCCTTGGAGAGGGCCACGGCGTCGCGTAGCGGCAGGCTCGGTTTGATGACGGCGCCGCTGCCGGAGGGCTCCGCGGCGAGCCCCTTGGTGCTCAGCCGCGTGTTCAGCTCGGCCGCCGACAGCCCGGACACGAAGACGTCGTACAGGTCGGCGCCGGCAGGGTTCGGCGCCGAGGCCGCGGGCGCGGACCTGTCGACGGCGGCCGAGCGCGCCGCGCTCTCACGGACGCCGCGGACCGATTCCTCGACCTTATAGTTCTGCTCGCGCAGCTTCGCGGCGACCTTCTTCGCCGTGCTCTCGTCGCGGAACGCGCCCACCTGCACCCACCACGCGCCGGCCGCGCCGCCCCTCGGCGCGCTCGCCGTGCTGGCGCTGCTCGTCGCCGCACGCTTCGTCGCCGTCGCCGATTTTGGCTCGGCCCCGGGCTTCGCGTCCGAACTGGCCGCCGCGACGCGCGCGTCCTTTTTCTCGGCCGGCTTCTCGGCCGCCTTGTCGCTCGCCGTCGGCGGCGCGCCCGTCATCTTCTCGCTCGTCGCGGGCTTCTCGGCCGTCGGCGTCTTGTCGGCGGCGAACGGCTTGCGCGTCGTCGCGGGCATCGCCGTCGCCGGTCGGTCGGCCGGCGCGCGGTCCGGTTGCGCCGTCGTGTCCGGCGCCCGGTCCGAGGGCGTCGCCAGCGCGCTCGTCGATGGCGAGGCCGGCGCGGACGGCGACGGCGTGACGGCGGCCGGCGGTGCCGTGGGCGTCGACGTCGACCGCGACGCCACGCTCGGCTTCGCCGGCGGGTTCATCGCATCGAGGATGTAGGGCACCGCGACGGCGCCGATCACGCCGATGACGATGAGGACCAGCAGCGCGCGAAACCAGGTCGCCGCGAAGATCGATCGCGGCGGCGTCTCGTCGTACAGGTCGTCGTGACGATCGTCGGCTGGCGGCGTCATGCGCGTTATCTTAGCACGGGGGTTGGGATTTCCGTGCGTCCCTGAGGCGTCCTGGCGAAGATCAGGTCGCCGAACAGGGCCTCGGCCTCCCCCCGGGTGTCGTTGGAGTCGATCATGACGGCCAGCTTGCCGACCCGGGGCGGCTGGCGGCCGAAGAGCGCCGCGTAGTCGGCGGCCACGTTGCGCTCGTAGGCGCGCCACTCGTTGAGCCGCCCGCCCCCTGACTCGACGACGACGATGCGGACGTTGTCGGCGCGCAGGCTCTTGATCCGCGTGCCGACGGGCGCGCGCGAGTCCCAGACGTAGCCGATCACCTCGCTCGTCGTTCGCGGCGAGGGCCAGCGGGGGAAGATCACGTAGACCTGCGCGGCCTGGTCGTCACGCGCGGCCTCGCGCACGTCGCCGCCCGCCGGCAGCTTCAGCACCTTCCAGGACCACGACAGATACGGGAACTCCCGGAGCTCGACGACGACGTCGCGGTACAGCGCGAACGAGGTACGCTCGCTGCGCAGGCGCGCGGCCAGGCGGCCGTCGGCGCGTACGAGCTCGATCACCGCGTGGCCGGTGAACTCCTTCAGCATCCAGCCCTGCGGCACGCCCTCGGCCGGCACCCGCGCGGGCTCATGGTCCGCGATGCGCACGCGCAGCCGGCCCGCGGCGTCGGGATACGGCACCGTGCCGCCGCCGACGGCAGTCAGCACCTGCGCCGGGGCCGTGGCCGGCGCCACGGGCGGCTCGCCGAAATAGAGGGCGCGATGGCGTGGGCTCGCGAGCAGGATCCCGGCGCCGCCGGCGAGCAGCAGGACGCCGGAGATCGCGAGCCAGAGTCCCGACGCGCTGCGGCGTGTGGGGCTCAGCGGCGCGCCTTGGGCGCGCTCGGGCGGGCGCGGCCGGCGCGGCGGAACGACAGCCGCAGCGGCGAGCCCTCGAAGCCGAACGCGTGGCGCACCGACTTGGCGAGGTAGCGCTCGTAGGAAAAGTGGATGCCGTCCGGCCGGTTCACGCGCACGGCGAACGTCGGGGGACCGACGCTCACCTGGTTCGCCGACTGGATGGCCAGCGGCTCGCCGGCCACCGACACCGGGCGACGGTCGAGCGCCTGGCGGAGCACGGCGGTGACCTCGTCCGCCGGCACCCGCTTCTGGGCTTCCGCGGCGATCCGGTCGATCGTCTCGAACAGCTCGCGCAGTCCCTGACCCTCGGTGGCGGAGGTGAAGCACAGGGGCGCGTAGTCGAGGAACGGCAGCCGGTCGCTCACCTGCTCGACGACCTCGGCCTTTCTCACCATGCCGCGTGGCACGAGGTCCCACTTGTTCACGACGACGACGCTCGCGCGCCCGGCCTCGTGCGCGTAGCCCGCGATGTGCGCGTCCTGCGCGGTCAGCCCCTCGGAGGCGTCCATGACGAGCAGCGCCACCTGCGCGCGCTCGAGACTCTTGAGCGCCATGACCACCGAGAGCTTCTCGAGCGCCTCCGTCACCTTGCCCTTGCGCCGGATGCCGGCGGTGTCGACGAGCACGTAGGACCGGCCCTCGTAGACGAACGGCGTGTCCACCGCGTCGCGCGTGGTGCCGGGCTGATCGTGGACGAGCACGCGCTCGGTACCCAGCATCGCATTGACGATCGACGACTTGCCGACGTTGGGGCGGCCGATCACCGCGATGGCGACGGGCTGCTTGCCGCGGGGGGGCGCCGTGGGCGAGGGCGTGCGGTCGCGCAGCGCCTCGAGCATCTCGGCGACGCCGCGGCCGTGCTCGCTCGAGACGCCGAGCGGATCGCCGAAGCCGAGTCGATAGAGGTCGGCCACCGCCGGCTCCTGGCCGAAGTCGTCCACCTTGTTGGCGACGAGGACCACCGGCTTGTTCGCCTTGCGCAGCAGCCGCGCGATCTCTTCGTCGAGCGCCGTCGCGCCCGCCCGCGCGTCGACGACGAAGGCGATGAGGTCGGCATCGTCCACCGCGGCCAGCACCTGCCGGCGCACGCCCTCGACGAGCGGCTCGGTGGAGCCGGGATCAAAGCCGCCGGTGTCGATGACCGTCGCCTGCCAGCGCTCGAAATGGATCTGGCCGTAGAGGCGGTCGCGGGTCACGCCCGGCGTATCGCGCACGATCGCCTGGCGGCGTCCGACGAGGCGGTTGAACAGCGTGGACTTGCCGACGTTCGGCCGGCCAACGATCGCGATTACGGGGCGCAACACGGCCGACTCGCGACCGGGGCGCGCGGAGGGTCCGGGGGGCCCGCCCCGGCCCCCCGGGTATGAACGCCCGTCGAGCCCGTCACCGCGCGCACGAGACCGCGGGGATTCGGTTCGACGACACGCACCGGTACGCGAAGTGCCGCCGACAGGTCCTCGCGCGTCATGTCGTCGAGGAAGACGCCGTCACGGTCGCGCAGGGCGACGGCGGGCACGACGACGGCCTCGCCCAGCGCGCCCAGGGTGGCCAGGTGCCGCGCGATGTCCTCGCCGGTCAGCAGGCCGGTGACCGAGACGGTGCCGCCGAAGAATCGGTTCGGGACGGCCGCCACCCGCGCGATCGCCCCGGGGATCGAGGCCACGAGACGCTCGAGCCGCGGCGCGTACAGCGTGCCGCTCACGAGCGTGACGTCGAGGGGGCGGCCCGCCGCGCGCCGGCGACGCAGCGCGCGCGCGACGCCGTCCTCGAAGCGCCGCACGAGGCCGATGCCGTCCTCCGCCACCGCGAAGCCCTCGTAGGCGTCCGCCTCGGGCAGCGGCGCCCCCGCCTGGAGATATACCTCGTCGCCGAGGAACACGAAGCGGCTGCCGAGGCGCGCGGAAAACTCGGACTGCCACGCCGCCACCGTGCCCACGAGTGCCTGCGCCTCCTGCTCGGTCAGCGTGCGCAGCGCGGGCAGCCGCTCGCGGTGGCGCGTGAGCCCGACGGGCACGACGGCGGTCGTCGCCACGTGCGGATAGAGCGGCGTCAGCTCGCGCACGGTCCGCTCCAGGTGGACGCCGTCGTTGAGGCCGGGACAGAGCACCACCTGCGCGTGCATGCGGATCCCCGCCTTCGCGAGGCGCTCCAGCCGCGGCAGGATCTCGGCCGACACGCGCGGGCGGCCGAGCAGCTCCCAGCGCAGCGTGGGATCGGTCGCGTGCACCGACACGTAGAGCGGCGACAGCCGCTGCTCGACGATGCGCGCGAGCTCCGCCTCCTGCAGGTCGGTGAGCGTGATGTAGTTGCCGTGCAGGAACGACAGCCGGAAGTCGTCGTCCTTGACGTAGAGGCTCTTGCGCATCCCCTTCGGCAGCTGGTGGATGAAGCAGAACACGCACTTGTTGGCGCAGGTGGCGATCTCCGCCGCGCGGGGCGCCTCGAGCTCGACGCCCAGGTCGGCGTCGGGTCGGCGCGCCAGGCGCAGCGCGTGGCGGGTGCCGTCGCGCTCGACGCTCAGGGCGAGCCGCGCGTCGCTCCCGTGGAACGAAAAGTCGATGGCGTCGCGCAACGCGTGGCCGTTGATGGCGAGGATCCGGTCGCCCGGCACGAGCCCGGCCGCCGCCGCCGGCGTGCGGGCGCGCACGGCCGCGACCACGACGCCCTCAGCGGAGGAACGAGGCTTCATCGGCCTCCCGCTCCGCGGCGTGCGCGGTGTTCAGGAAGCGCATGCCCTGCACGATGTACTGCAGGCCCGAGACGATCGTGAACGCCGCCGCCAGCCACATGACCGCGATCAGCGCGGGGCCGACCGGCACGAAGCGGGTGGCGAGGCCCGTGAGCACGGTGAGGATCTGAAAGAAGGTCGCGATCTTCCCCGCCCGCGTGGGCCGCGGGTAGATGCGGCCGCCCGCCATGTGGATGACGAGCGCGCCGACCATGAGGATGAGGTCGCGACTGATCACGACGGCGGCGATCCAGAACGGCAGCGCCTTGAGCCACGTGAGGGTCACGAAGGACGACACGAGCAGCAGCTTGTCGGCCATGGGATCGAGGAAGGCGCCGAGCCGGCTCGAAAGCCCATGGTGCCGCGCGACGTAGCCATCGAGAAGGTCCGTCAGCGCCGCCGCGACGAACACGACGAGGGCCGGCCCGGGCTTGCGATAGACGAGCAGCGAGACGAACACCGGGATCAAGAGAATGCGTAGTATCGTCAGCCAGTTGGCGAGGCCCATTTAAGGCGTCAGTCTAACACGCGCTCGACCCGATAGCCCGCGACGGCCGCGAGCGCCGGGCCGGGCAGCTCGACCTCCAGCGTGACGTGCCCCGGCTGATCGGCGCGCGCCAGCACGCGCCCCCGCTCGTAGCAGAGCGCCAGCGCCGCGCCGTCGCCGTGCGGGATGCGCAGCGTCACCGCGCCGGAGATGGGCAGCGCCTTCTCGACCGCGTCGAGCAGCGTCTCCACGCCCTCCCCCGTCGCCGCGGAGAGGGCGACGGCGGCGCGGCGGCCGGCGAGGACGGCGCCCGCCTGCGCCTCGTCGAGCCGGTCGACCTTGTTGAGCGCGAGCACGGTCGGCCGATCCGCCACCTCCAGCTCGCGCAGCAGCGAGTCGACCGCCGCCATGTGCTCCTCGAGCGCCGGATGGCCGGCGTCCACGACGTGCACCAGCACGTCGGCCTCCGTCAGCTCCTCCAGCGTGGCGCGGAAGGCCGCCACCAGCTCGTGCGGCAGCTTGCGGATGAAGCCGACGGTATCGGTCAGGATGAACGGCCGGCGCGCCGGCCGTTCCACGAGCCGCGCGGCCGGATCGAGGGTCACGAACAGCTGGTCGGCCGCGGTGAGATGCGAGCCGGTCAGGCGGTTCAGCAGCGTCGTCTTGCCGGCGTTGGTGTAGCCGACGAGCGCGACGACGGGCACGCCGGAGCGCCGTCGGCCGGCACGCTGCAGCCGCCGGTGCGCCTGCACGCCCTGCAGCTCCCGCTTGAGCTTCTGCACGCGCTGGCGGATCACCCGGCGATCGGACTCCAGCTGCGTCTCGCCCGGGCCGCGCGTGCCGATGCCGCCGCCCAGTCGCTCGAGATGCTTCCACTGACCGACGAGCCGTGGCAGCAGGTACGTGAGCTGCGCCAGCTCGACCTGCAGCTTGCCCTCGGCGCTGCGCGCGCGCTGCGCGAAGATGTCGAGGATGAGCGCGGTGCGGTCGATCACCTTGATGCCGAGCGCCTCGGCGAGGTTGCGCTCCTGGATCGGCGAGAGCGCATCGTCCGAGACGAACAGATTCACGCCGCCGGCGCGCGCGGCCTCGGCCATCTCCTCGACCTTGCCGCTGCCGAAGTAGAGCGACGGCGTCGCCGCCTGCCGCTCCTGGATCACACGCTCGGCCACCGTCGCGCCCGCCGCCGCCGCCAGCCCCGCCAGCTCCTCGAGCGATTCTTCGACGTCCACGCGTCGCTGCTTCTGCCGCTGCAGCGCCGCCAGCATCGCGCGCTCGCGCAGGCGTCCCACCTCGTGTCCGCGGCCGGTGCCGCCGTTCACGCGCTGTCTCACCCGATCCGGCCCTCCTGCTTGAGTCTCGCCTCGATCGCCGCCGCCACGCCCCCCGCGGCCTCGGCCGCCTCCACGTCGATCCACGCCAGCTCCGGCTCACGGGCGAACCACGTCCACTGCCGGCGCGCGTAGCGCTGGGTGTCGCGCCGCATGAGTCTCAGCGCCTCGTCCGCGTCCAGCTGTCCGTGCACGACCCGGATGAACTCGCGGTACCCGAGTCCCTGCATCGCGGCCAGCGTCGGCGCGTAGCCACGCGCCAGGAGACCGCGCACCTCGCCCTCGAGGCCGGCGTCGACCATCGCCTGCGCGCGCCGACGCAGCCGGTCGTCGAGCCGCGCGCGATCCTGCGTGAGGCCGACGTAGACGACGTCCCAGTCGGCGACGCGCTCGCGCCAGCGCGTCTGAGCCTGCCCGGCGGGACTGCCCGCCCGCACGAGCTCGAGCGCGCGAATGACCCTCACGTGGTCGTTCGGATGCAGCCGCCGGGCCAGCGCGGGCGCCTGGGCAGCCAGCCGCGCATGCAGCGCCGGCCGCCCTTCGCGGGCCGCGATGTCCGCCAGCTCGGCGCGGAACGCCGGATCCGCGGGCGTCGCGGGATCGAGCCCGCGCAGGAGCGCGCGAATGTAGAGTCCGGTGCCGCCCACGACGACCGGCAGCCGGCCGCGCTCGCGGATCGCGCCGATCGCCGCGCGCGCATCCCGGGCGAAGCGCGCGGCGTCGTAGCGATCGTCGGGATCCACGATGTCGACCAGGTGATGGCGCACCGCCCGGCGCTCCTCGTCGGTCGGCTTGCCGGTCGCGACGTCCATGCCGCGGTAGACCTGGCGCGAGTCCGCCGACACGACTTCGATCGGCAGGCGGCCGGCGAGCGCGACGGCGGCGGCCGTCTTGCCTACGCCCGTGGGGCCGGCGATGACGAGAAGCGGCGGCTTGTCGGACATCAGTGGCAGTCTACCCTTCGGCTGCCGCCCGCACTACCCGGGCCATCACAGGCTCGCCGCGCCCGTCGCACGATCGGCGGCTCGCACTATTTTTGGTAGGCTCGCCTCGGACGGTGGGGCCCCAGCCCCACGACGTCCTGCGGCTCGCACTACCCGCTCCATCACAGGCTCGCCTCGGCGTAGAACGCCTCGGCTCGCACTACCATGTCCGCTTCAGCTCGCGGCGGATGTCTTGCATGGAGACGCGGCTCACGATCGGGCGGCCGTGGGGGCAGAAGTAGGGGGTGCGCGTCTGGCCGAGGTCGCCGACGAGGCGCTCCATCTCCTCGCGCGCCAGCGGCGTGTTGG
>QHSB01000261.1 GCA_003220335.1 Candidatus Rokuibacteriota bacterium | reverse complement strand
AAGAACGGCGAATCGCGAAGTCCGCCGCCGGGGCTGTAGTCGAACTCCTTTGGCGCGCCGGTACTGATGCCGGTCTGACGGCTAATTTAATTAATTAATCAGCTACGCCACGCCCCGCTCGACGCGGCGTCCCGCCTGGTAGACGTCGAGGACGTCCCACAGCGCGGTGATCTCCGTCGTGGGGTCGCCGCGCACGACCAGCGCATCGGCCAGCCGGCCCTTCGCGAGGCGCCCGGCCGCGGGCCCGACGCCGATGGACTCCGCCGCGCCCGCGGTGCCGGCCACGATCGCGTCCGAGTACGACAGCCCCGCCTGCGCGAGCATGTGGATCTCGTGGACGAACTCGCCGGGGGCGTACCAGCCCCACGGCGAGTCCGACCCCGCGGTCATGCGCACGCCCGCCTCGCTCATGCGCCGCACGGCGTCGACCTTCACGTCCAGCGCGCGCCGCGCGTCGTCGAGCTGCGCGACGAGCTCGGGCGTCAGCCGTCCCTCGCGCTCGCGCGCCGCGCGCTGGCGCTCGATCCCGGCCTTCTGCACGTAGAGCGTCGGATTCACCCACGCCTTCGCCCTGGCCAGCCGGTCGACGAGGTCGGGACGAAAGCGATAGGTGCCGTCGGGCTCCGCGAAGATGCAGTGGATGATCATGTCGACGTCGGCGTCGAGGCAGTTCTGCACCGACTGCGCGGACGTGCAGTGCGCGGCGGTGAGCTTGCCGTGCCGGTGGGTCTCGTCGGTCATGGCCGCCAGCTCGGCCACGGTGTAGGAGGCGCGGTTCGGGTCCGAGGTGCGCGTGGAGCCACCGCTCGCGACGATCTTGATGTAGTCGGCGCCTTCTTTGAGTAGCGTGCGCACCTCCGCGCGCACGGCGGCCTCGCCGTCGGCCTCGGAGCCGAAGTAGCCCATGTGACCGCCCGTGATCGTGATCGGCCGTCCGCAGACGACCATGCGCGGGCCCGGCGCCAGCCGGCGACGGATGCCCTCGCGCAGCGAGAAGGCCACCTTGCCCTTGGCGCCGTTCTCGCGCAGCGTCGTCACCCCTGAGTGCAGCAGCGTGCGCGCGTTCTTGGCCGCCTGCAGCAGCAGGATGTCGTCGTCTTCCTTCGCGATGTCGTCGCCCAGCGTGCCATCGCCCGGCGCGACCAGATGCGTGTGCGCGTCGACGAGGCCCGGCAGGATCGTGGCCGCGCCGTAGTCCCGCCGCGCCACGGTGGCGCCGCCGGGCGCATGGACGTCGGCGGCGCGGCCGAGACCGGCCACGCGGTCACCGTCGATCAGCAGCGCCGCCTGCTCGACGGCCGCGCCTCCGCTGCCGTCGAGGAGGCGCGCCGCCGTGAGCAGCGTGTAGCGCGGAGATGGCGGGGCCATGCGGTGCGGCGAGAGTAGCGTTCCGGGCGGATGCGGTCAATCCGTCGGGCCTTCCGCCCGCGCACTGGTCGGGTAGGAGGCCACGGCCATGACGGAAGATCTGCTCCTAACGGCTGGAGTACTGATTTCTAATCGTCGAGGGCGACGCGCTCCAGCAGCCTGATGTCCTCGAGCAGCGCGCCGAGACCGCGCACGACGCAGGTCAGAGGATCCCGCGCGATCGTCACCGGCAGGTGCGTCTCCTTGTGGATGATCTCGTCCAGTCCCGTGAGCAACGCCCCGCCCCCGGTGAGGACGATGCCGCTGTCGACCATGTCGGCCGCGATCTCGGGCGGCGTGCGCTCCAGTGACGAGCGGACGCTGGCCACGATGCTGCCGATGCAGTCGTGGACGGCATCGCGCACCTCGTCCTCGGTGATGGTGATGGCCTTCGGAACGCGGGCCACCGCGTCGCTGCCCTTCACCTCGATCTGCTGCGGCTCGCCGTTGGAGGATCGCTTCCCGAGGACCAGCTTGATCTCCTCGGCCCTGCGCTCGCCGACGAGCATGCCGTAGTGCTTTTTGAGGTACTGGGCGATCGCCTCGTTCAGCTCGTCCCCCGCCGTCCGCGTCGACTGGCAGTGCACGATGCCGGAAAGCGAGATCACCGCCACCTCCGTAGTGCCGCCGCCGATGTCCACCACGACGTGCGCGCCCGGCTCGTGGATCGGCAGGCCGGCGCCGATGGCGGCGGCGGTCGGCTGCTCGACCAGGTAGACGGCGTGCGCGCCGGCCTGACCGGCCGCCTCGCGCACGGCGCGCTTCTCGACGGGGGTGATGGCGTACGGAACGCCGATGATCATGCGCGCCCGCCGCCACGGGTGCTTGCCCTGCACCCGGCCGAGCATGTCCCGCAGCATCCGCTGGGCGGCGTCGAAGTCGGCGATGACCCCGTCCTTGAGCGGCCGGATGACGTCGATCCCCCCGGGGGTCCGGCCCAGCATGGCCTTCGCGGCGTGTCCCACCGCCACCACGGAATGGTTCGTCCGATCGAGCGCGATGATCGACGGCTCCGACAGGACGATGCCGCGTCCCCGGACGTGGATCAGGGTATTGGCGGTACCGAGATCGATCCCGATGTCATTGACGAAGCGTTGAGGCAGCGCTGACCACATGCAAGAACCTCCACGTTGGAAGTACGGATCTCTGCAAGCAAAGCGCGAGCCGAATCAGCCTCTTGCAAAGTCCGCAGTTTTCGTGCTGCGACGGCGCGGCGGCGTCGGGAGATCGACGCTCGGCGTCAGATGTGTCGAATTTAGCCTGACGGGACCTCCGAAAGTGATAATCTTTCAGGGCGCGTGAGCCCCCAGGGCACGCGAGGGGGTGAACGTGCAAGTCACAGCCTTCTCGACTCCGAACCGACCCGACTGGCGCTGGCGGATCGTCAACTACGCAGGCGAGACCATCGAGGAATCACGCGACGTGTTTCCGACGATCGCCGCCGCCGTGGCCCGCGGCACCGAGCACCTGACTCGGCTGAACGTGGTCGACCGCTCCGCGCCCGTGCGCGCGTGGCGCTCGACGTCGCACCTCCGCAGCCGCTGAGCGCGGCGGGCGGCTAGCGCGCCGCCTTCGCCTGCGGCAGGCCGTACAGACGGCACACGTTCTCGAACACGATCTTCCGCCGCACGCGCGGCGAGATGGCGGCCAGGTTCTTCTCGATGGTCGCGTGCGACTCGGGCCAGATGCAGTCCGGGTGCGGGTAGTCAGCCCCCCAGATGATGTTGTCCTCGCCGATCAGCGGGATGATCGGCTCCAGGTACTGATCTTGTTGATACGTCACGAAGCCCTGCCGTTTGAAGTAGTCGCTCGGCTTCATCGAGAAATTCAGCGCGCGCGCCCGGTCGTGGTATTCCGTGTCGAGCCGATCGAAGACGTAGGGCAGCCACGTCACGCCCGACTCGCCCAGCACGAAGTTGAAGTCCGGATACTTCTCGCAGGCGCCGGAGGCGAGCAGCGAGACGAGCACCTCCATCGTGTCGAGCTGGAAGAGCGCCGAGCGCACGAGCCGCCACTGGAGGTTGAACTCCTTCTCCATCTCCGGCGTATCCGGCGCGCGCAGGCCTTTGAAGCCCGTCGAGTGGAAGGAGATCGGGAAGCGGCACTCCGCCGCGGCCTCCCAGAGCGCGAACCACGCGTTGTGATAGAGCGGCGGGCTCATGCGCTTGAACGCGAGGTCGCCCCCGCGCAGGCCCAGCTTGGCGCAGCGCCGCACCTCGGCGGCCGCCTCGACGGGATCGGTGTTGGGGATGATGGCCAGCGGGAAGACGCGGGACGGATCCGAGCGCTTGGCGAAGTCCGCGGCCCAGTCGTTGTAGACCTTGTTCGCCCACGTGCGCTGCTCGGCCTTGTCGATCAGGTCGTTGATCATGAGGCAGCCGTAGACGACCTCGGCCTCGACGCCGTCGCGGTCCAGGTCGGCCAGTCGTAGCTCCGGCGTCGTCGGCCGCGGCTTCGTGCCCGGCGCGTTGCCCCACTCGAAGCCCAGGTCCTTCATCTCGTCGATGTGACCGAACATCCCCTTCTGATACTTGAGGAACCCGGGCCCCACGCCGTTCCACATCCCGCGGTCCTGCGCGTCCACGAACCAGTGCAGGCCGTCTTCCAGCTCCTCGACCCGCGGCGCCAGGAGCTTCCACTTCGCCGGCGCCTGCGAGGACCAGAGGTCGGCCGGGCAATAGGTGAGATCGATGTGGTTGTCACCGGAGATCAGCCGGTCTTGCATGGCGCGCTCCCTGGGTGCCGGGTCACGGCTCGATGGTGGCGAGATCGTAAACCGGATCGGGCGCGGGCGCCAGCCAATCGACCCATGACCGGCTCAGACGACCTCGAGGGCGAGGTCGTGGATCCGGAAGCCACTGATGGGGTTGAGGTCCATCGGACACGCGCTCACCGCGGCGACCAGATTGATGAGCGCGCGCAGCTCGAGGGTGTCGCCGGGCTGGGCGAGCGACTCGCCGAACTGCACCCGGCCGTCGGGATACGACATGTTCTGAAAGAAATTGATCGGATGCGGGAGCTGGTGGCGCTCGATCTTCCAATCGGCGAGCGCCTCGAGGTAGTTGTCAGAGCAGCTACGGTGGCCCTTGACGTTGAAGTCGTACTCGTAGCGCCACGGATCACACATCGCGATGATCATGTCGTGGCGCCCCGTGTCGTCGCGCACGATCTCCACGATGGGCCGGCGGCGGTTGCTGCGCAGCCGGTCGCCGGTCGTCGGGAAGAGGCGCCCGATGGACACCGCGGTGTGCATGGTGCTGAGCGCCTCGCGCATGTCGTCGGCGTTGTAGGCGATGAAGTCGGCCACCTGATGGCCCTCGACGTTGATGATCCGCAGCGTCTGCCCCTCGCGAAGCGTGACGGCACGGGCGGTGCCGGCGGGAACGTGGATCCGTGTCGTCATAGGACCTTGTCTCTCCTTTGTCCGGTCAGAGCGCGCGGGCCACCCGCGTGCCGTCGAGGATGGCGTCGTGGACGCGGCGCGGCGAGTACGCGTCGCCGATCACCTTCAGGTCCGCCACCCTGCCCTCCAGCTCCGGCGACAGCGGATCGTTGGCCTTGCCGCCGAACGCCAGCACCACGGCGTCGGCCTCGACGACGGCCTCGGCGTTCGAGAACGTGTGACGCGTGCGCACGCCGTGGGGCACGATCTCCCTCGCCACCGTCATGGGGATCAGCGTCACGCCGCGCGCGAACAGCCGCGCGTAGAGATCGGAGCGCGTGCCCTCGTCGATGTCCTCGCCCACCATGAAGTAGCGGCACAGGATCGTGACCTGCGCGCCGCGCTCGGCGAGGAAGTCCGCCGTCGTGGGCGCCGCGAAGTAGCCCTCCTCGTCGACGATGACCACGCGACGGCCCGGCGTCACGCGGCCGGTCAGGACGTCGACGGTGCTCGCGACGTGCGGCAGCGTCACGCCCGGGATGTCGGGCACACGCTGGGTCGCCCCGGTGGCCAGGATGACGGCGTCCGGCCTCAGCGTGAGGACGTCGGCGCCGGAGGCCCGCGTGTTGAGCCGGATCTCGACGCCGGCCTTCCGCGCCTGGCCGGCGAGCCACGCCGGGATCGACGCGTAGTCCTCGCGCTTGGGCGCGCGCGCGACGGCGAGGACCTGGCCGCCGACGGCGGAGGTCGCCTCGAGCAGGATCGTCTGATGTCCGCGCAGCGCGGCCACGCGCGCCGCCTCCAGCCCGGCCACGCCACCGCCCACCACCACCACGCGGCGCCGACTGGACGCGGGATGGATGTCCATCAGCTCGGCCTCGCGGCCGATGGCCGGGTTCTGGATGCACGTGATCGCCTTGCCCTGGCGCAGGCGCCCGATGCAGCCCTCGGCCGCGCCGACGCACACGCGCACGTCGTCGAGCCGGCCCTCGCCGACCTTCTTCGGCATCTCGGGGTCGGCGATCAGCGCCCGCGTCATGCCGACGAGATCGCACACGCCGCCCGCGAGCGCCGCCTCCGCCTGCTCGGCGGTCACGATGCGGCCGGCCACGATCACCGGCACGCGGACGACGCTCTTCGTGAGCGCCGCGAGGTCGTTGAAGACGCCGCGCGGGTGGTAGTGCGACGGCGTCACCGCCGCCTCGTGCTTGAGGGTCTCCGTGTTGGAGCCGCTGACCATCCAGTAGTCGGCGATGCCGAGCGCGTCGAGCCGCCGCGCGATCTCCAGCAGCTCCTCGCGCGTGAGCCCGCCCGGGACGACGTGGTCGCCGCTGTGGCGCAGGCCGAGGATGAAGTCGCGCCCCACCGCCTCCCGCAGTGCGCGCAGCACCTCGGTCGGCAGGCGCAGGCGGTTGTCCAGGCTGCCGCCGTACTCGTCGGTCCGCGTGTTGGCGAGCGGCGAGATGAAGTTCTCGAGCAGGTGACCGCCGTAGAGTGGGATGTCGGCGCCGTCGTAGCCACCCTTCTTGAGCCGCACCGCCGCCGCCGCCCACGCGTCGATCACCTCGCGAATCTCCGCCTTCGTCATGACGTGCGGCCACTCGCGATGGCGCTCCTCGCGCGTGTCGGACGGCGCCCACAGCGGCGTGCCGGAGTACCAGGAGTGGCCCCGGCGCCCCCGGTGCGAGATCTGCGACAGGCAGAGCGCGCCGTGGCGGTGGATGGCCGCGCTCATCTCTCGGAACTGGGGGATGACGCCGTCGTCCCAGTTGTTGACCTCGCCCCAGTCGTTGATCGACGTCGGATGGATGCTCGAGGAGCCGAACATCATGACGACGCCGCAGCCGCCCTTCGCCTTCTCCTCGTGGTAGCGGACGTAGCGCTCGGTGATGCTGCCCTTCTCGCCGAAGGCGGCGCCGTGCGGCGTGGAGACGATGCGGTTCTTGGCGGTGGTGTGGCCGAGCGCGATCGGGCTGAACAGCCGGGCAAACGGGGCGCCCATCACTTCAGCCGCGCGTCGTAGAGGAACAGCATGTTGTCGATCCACGGCTTCCAGTCCAGCCGGTTGCTGATCCCGAAGATGTGCGCCTGCTGGTAGGCCTTGATGATGGGCGCGTCCTCGAAGATGATCTCCTGCGCCTTGAAGTAGAGGGCGCGGCGCTTCTCGGGATCGTTGGTGCCCTGCGCGTCCTCCAGCACCTTGTCGAGCGCCTCGTTCTTGTGAATGGCCAGCGCGGACTTGCTGTGCAGCGAGTTCACGAGCAGGTCGCCGTCGAAGAGCCCGGCGCCGCCCCACGCCGTCATGTAGGCGGGCAGCAGCTCGCGCTTGCGCCACTTCGTCGTGTAGACGCTCTGCTCCCACACCTGCACGGTGGCCTTGATACCCACCTTGCCCAGCATGCCCGCCATCGCCTGCATCACCTCGATGTCGTTCATGTAGCGGCGGTTCGGCGCGTGCAGCGTCATCTCGAAGCCGCCGGCGTAGCCGGCCTCGCGCAGCAGCGCCTTCGCGCGCTCGGGGTCGTAGCCCCACCACTTCATGGCCGGGTTGAAGCCGAACGCCTCGCGCTCCAGCGGCACGCCCAGCACCTGGCCGTACCCCTCCAGCACCGTCTTGATGATGGTGTCCAGGTCAATGGCGTGGTTGATCGCGCGGCGCACGCGCGCGTCCTGCCACGGGCCCGGCATCAGGTAGTTGGTCATCTTCACCATGATGACGAAGCCGCCGAGCGTGCTGACCTCGGTGCGCGCGACGCCGCTGGCCTTGATCTTGACCACCTGGTCGGGCGGCACGTCGCTGACGAGATCGGCCTGGCCCGAGAGCAGGGCCGCCACGCGCGTCGTGAGCTCGGGCACCGGGCGGAAGACCAGCCGCTCGATGGCCGGCGCCCCGCGGTGGTAGTCGCGGTTGGCCTCGAGGACGAGGCGCTCATCCTTGACCCACTCGACGAACCGGTAGGGTCCGGTGCCGACGGGCTTGACGGCGAAGCCGGCGTCGCCGACCTGCTCGAGGTACTTCGGCGGCACGATGCCGACGGTGCCGCAGTGGCCGGGGCTCATGCGCACGGGCAGCAGCGGGAAGGGCTTGCTGGTCACGACGTTCACGGTGGAGGCGTCGACCACGTCGACGTGATCGATGGTGGCGATGCTCGTGCGCCCGGGCGCGCCCTGCTTGGGATTGAGCATCCGCTCGATGCTGTACTTGACGGCGGCCGCATCGAGCGGCTCGCCGTTGTGGAACTTGATCCCGCGCCGCAGCTTGAACTGCCAGGTCGTCTCGTTGAGCAGGCGCCAGGACTCGGCGAGGTTGCCCTCGAGCTTGAGCGTCTTGAGGTCGCGCCGCAGGAGCGTGTCGAAGATCTGCCGGTCGGGCTCGTGGGCGTTCTTGTCGCAGTGCATGTGCCAGTCGAGCGTGGCCGCCTCGCCGGACTGCACGACGATCACGGGCCTGGGCTGCGCCGGCGCGGCGCCGGCCGCCAGGACGACGAGTGCGAGCGCTCCGAGCGTGATCCGTCTCATGGTCGATGTCCTCCTAGAACCGGTCCACGGTCCCTCGTGTCTGCAGATACGGATCGAGCGCATCCCGCAGGGCGTCGCCGATCAGGTTGATCGCCATGACCGTGGCGAAGAGCGCCACGCCGGGCGACAGGGCCAGCCAGTAGCGCGTGTCGACGAACTGCCGGCCCTCGGCGAGCATGCCGCCCCACGACGGGATGCTGAGCGGTACGCCGAGCCCGAGAAAGCTCAACCCCGCCTCGGTGAGAATGGCCCCGGCCACGCCGAAGGTGGCCACCACGATCAGCGAGGCGCTCACGTTCGGCAGGATGTGGCGCCACACGATGCGCGGCACCGACAGGCCGAGGGAGCGCGCGGCGTCGACGTACGCGCGCTCGCGCACGGCCAGTGTCTCCGCGCGCACCACCCGCGCGTAGGTCGCCCAGCTGCTGAGCCCGACCACGAGGATGATGTTGCGCACGCTCGGGCCGAGCACGCCGATGATCGTGATGGCGAGCAGGATGAACGGGAAGGCGAACTGCATGTCGGCCAGCCGCATGATCAGGTGATCGGCGACGCCGCCGCGGATGCCGGCCGTCAGCCCCAGGCTCGTGCCGACGCTGCCCGCGAGCAGCACCGCCGACATGCCGATCAGCACCGAGGTCCGCGCGCCGTGGATCACGCGGCTGAGGATGTCGCGGCCGAGCTGATCGGTGCCGAGCAGCGCGAGGTCGCCGTCGGGCGTGCGCGCCGTCGGCGGCGTGAAGCGCGCGAGCAGGCGCTGCTCGTTGGGATCGGCGGGCGCGAGCCGACCCGGCAGCAGCGCGCAGAGCGTGACCAGCGCCACCGCGGCCAGCCCGAGCCCCGCGCCGGGCGAGCCGATCAGCGCACGCGTGCGGCGGCCGCTAGGCAAGGCGCACCCGCGGGTCGAGCGCCATATAGAGGAGGTCGATCGCCGCGTTCAGGAGGATGAGGCTCGCGGCCACCGTGAACACGACGGCCTGCAGCAGCGGGACGTCCTTGTTCACCACCGCCTCCACGGCCAGGCGTCCCACGCCCGGGTACGCGAAGACCGCCTCGGTGATGACGGCGCCGCCCAGCAGGTTGCCCAGCTCCAGCCCGATCGCCGTCACGATCGGGATCGCGCCGTTGCGCAGGGCGTGGCGCAGGATCACGCCCCACTCGCTGATGCCCTTGGCGCGCGCCGTCCTCAGGAAATCCTGGTGCAGGACCTCCAGCATGCTGGAGCGCGTGATGCGCGCGGTGCGCGCCATCGCCCACACGCCCAGCGTCAGCGCCGGCAGCACGAGGGCGGCGAGCCCCTCGCCGCCGTAGACGGGCACCCAGCGCAGCTGGACGGCGAAGACGAGGATCAGCAAGATGCCCAGCCAGAACGTCGGCATGCATTGCCCCGACAGCGCGAGCGTCATCGCGAACGTGTCGAGCACGGAGTTGCGCCGCAGGGCCGAGAGGATGCCGAGCGGCAGCGCGAGCGCGACCGCGAGGGCCATGGCCACCAGGGCCAGCTTCAGCGTGGCGGGAAAGCGCGTGAGCACGAGCGGCAGCGTCGGCTGCTGGTGGCGTAGCGAGCGGCCGAAGTCGCCCTGCACCGCGCGCAGGAGAAAGCGACCGTACTGCTCGGGCAGCGGCCGATCGAAGCCGAGCGCGGCCCGGACCATCTCGTAGTCCTGGCGGGTGCCTTCCGGGCCGACGTAGAGCGCGGTGGGATCGCCGGAGAGGTGGACGACGAAGAACACCGCCAGCGTGATGCCGAAGAGGAGCACCAGCGCCCACGCGAGCCGGCGGAACAGGTACGCGATCACCAGCGGAACGTACAGTACAAGGCGGTCCCGCTCCAAGCGAGCCCGCGCAGCCGCAGACCTCACCCACCGTCGAGCCGAGCCCCGCGTGCGCGCGTACGCGGCGACGTCCCGGGTGCCTCAGCCCCTCCGCGCCGCCGCGGCGTCCGCCTTCTTGAAATCGGCCTCGGTGAAGCCGTAGAGATGCGCGCCGCCCACCAGGATGTGCGCGGCGATCTCGCGCGGGACGTTCTTCAGGAGATTCTCCGAGACGTGCGGGAAGTTGGAGTCGAAGTGCGGGTAGTCCGTCGAGATGCACATGCGGTCGGCGCCGATGAGCCCGGCCGTCGCCTCGATCTCGGGCTCGCTGCCCTCGACCGCGGCCCAGCAGTTGCGCCGGAAGTACTCGCGCGGGGTCAACGTCAGGTACGGCGCGTGCGACGCACGGTATTGCGGGTAATCCCACTCGATCCGGGACAGGAGTCCGGGCGCCCACGAGTTCTGGGCCTCGAGGAAGCCGACGCGCAGCCGAGGATGGAACTCGAAGACGCCGCCGATGATCATCGCGACCATCGCCTGCTGCATCTCGATCCAGTGGCTGGCCACGTGACGATAAAACCTGTTCTCCCCGTACAGCGGGATCATGCGCGAGTACACGGCGCTCACGCCCTCGTGAAAGCCCCAGGTGACGTTCAGCTCTTCGTGCACGGCGTACAGCGGGTCCCAGTAATTGGAGTGCCAGTAGTGATCGTTCACCAGATTCGGCCGGATGAACGAGCCGACGGCGCCGAGCTCGCGCACGCACCGGATCAGCTCGCGGCAGGCCAGGTGTACGTCGTGGACGGGCAGCATCGCGACCCATTTCAGGCGATCAGGGCTGTCGCGGGTGAACTCGTGGATCCAGTTGTTGTAGGCTTGGCAGATCGCCAGCGACAGCCGCGGGTCCATGTTGTCGCGGGCGATGAGGGCCAGCCCGCTGGTGGGGTAGAGGACGGCGATGTCGACGCCCTCCAGCTCCATGCCCATCACCTGCGCCTCGGCGTTGTAGTCGCGCTCGATGGCGAAATCGAGCCGGCCGGTGTCGAACAGCCGCGAGCCCGAGAGCGGCTGGGTGGTCTGCGAGGCGGCCGGCCGGACCCGCTTGCGGTACTGCTGCAGGTCCATGTCGGAGGTCGGCAGCCCGTCGATGATGGTGAGGCCCGCGACGCCCCGCTTGGGACGGCCGTCGGCGCCCACCGGCACGCTGACGCGGTGCTTGAACGCCGGGTCCAGGTAGCGATCGAAGAGATCGGGCGGTTCCATGATGTGCATGTCGGAGTCGACGAACCGGAGGCCGTCCTTCATGAGTTCCTCCTGCGGGGTGACGGAGAGAGCCGGGTCGCCCCTGAGATCGGCGGTTGCCCGGACTATAGCGGGCGCGTGCACGGAGTCAAGCGCGGCCATGGTAGGCTGTCGCCGCCCGTCGGGCGCCGCGTTCCGCGCTCAGGAGGCCAACCGCATGACACCAAACGCGACGCTCGCACGCGCGATCCTCGTCACCGCGCTCCTCGTCGCCACCGCTCCCCCATCGCGCGCCGCCGAGCCCGCGGGCGAAGTCACCGTCTCCTTCCACGTCACGCTGGCTCCGGCCTGGTTCGATCCGTCCACCGCCCCGCCGCAGATCACGCCCTTCGGCGTGATGTACGCGATCCACGATGCGCTGGTGCGCCCGCTGCCCGGGCAGAAGATGGGCGCGAGCCTGGCCGAGTCGTGGACGGAGAGCCGCGACGGGCTCGTCTACGAGTTCAGGCTGCGGCGCGGGCTGCGCTTCCACAACGGCGACCCGATCACCGCCGAGGACGTGAAGTTCAGCTTCGACCGCTACAACGGCTCCGGCGCGCGGGAATTGCGCGCGCGCGTGCGGCAGCTCGACGTCGTCGATCCGCTCACGGTGCGCTTCACGCTGAAGGAGCCGTGGCCGGACTTCATGACCTTCTACGGGACGACGGCCACGGCGGCGGGGATCGTGCTGCCGAAGAAGTATTTCGAGTCGGTCGGCCCCGACGGCTTCAAGGCCAAGCCCGTCGGCGCCGGCCCGTACCGGTTCGTCAGCCAGCGGCCCGGCCTCGAGATCGTGTTCGAGGCGAATCCCACATACTGGCGCCACGCGCCCTACATCAAGAAGCTCACGATGAAGAGCGTGCCCGACAGCACGACGCGCCTGGCCATGCTCAAGAGCGGGGAGACGGACTTCGCGCTCTTCCTGGACGGCCCCGACGCGCTGGCCCTCAAGGGCGACGCGCGCTACAAGCTGGTCGACACGCGCCACGCCTCGATCTTCTGGATCGAGTTCCCGGACCAGTGGGACCCGAAATCGCCGTGGGCCGACAAGCGCCTGCGCCAGGCCGTGAACTACGCCCTCGACCGCAAGGCGACGAACGAGGCGGCGTGCCTCGGCTTCTGCCCGCCCGCCGGCGTGATCGTGCCGCGCGTGATGGACTTCGCGCTGCAGGTGCCGCCGCACCCGTACGACCCGCAGAAGGCGCGGCAGCTGCTCGCGGAGGCCGGCTATCCCAACGGCTTCGACGCCGGCGAGTTCACGCCGATCCCCGGCTTCTCGACGGTGGGCGAATCCGCGCTCAACAACCTGACCGCCATCGGCATCCGCGTGCGGATGCGGCTGATGGAGCGCGCGGCCTTCTACGCCGCCTGGCAGGAAAAGAAGCTGCGGGGGCTGTTCCTCACGGCCGTCGGCAACTCCGGCAACGCCGCCAGCCGCGTCGAGGCCTTCATGTACAGCAAGGGCCCCTACGCGTACGGCGGCTATCCCGACATCGACGAGATGTTCCTGCAACAGTCGCGCGAGCGCGATCCCGCCCGGCGCGGCCCGCTCCGCGACGTCCTGCGGCGCTTCGTCGATCTCGGCGGGCGCGTGGTGGACTCCTCGCCGATGTACGGCGCGGCGGAAGGCGCGGTCGGCGACCTCGCGGCCGACCTCGGCGTGCGCGACAGCCTCTGGCTCGCGACCAAGGTGTGGACGACCGGGGCGGCGGCCGGCGTCGCGCAGATGGAGCGCTCGCTCCAGCTGCTGCGCGGCAAGCGGCTGGACCTCATGCAGGTGCACAACCTGGTCGACGTGGGGACGCACCTGAAGACGCTACGGGCGTGGAAGGACGGCGGCCGTCTCCGCTATCTGGGCGTGACCCATTACAGCGCGAGCGGCCACGACGCGCTGGAGCGCATCATGCGCAGTGAGCCGCTCGATTTCGTGCAGCTGAACTACTCGCTGGCCGAGCCCGAGGCGGAGCGGCGCCTGCTGCCGCTGGCGCGCGACCGGGGCATCGCGGTGCTCGTCAACCGCCCGCTCGCCCAGGGTGCGCTCGTTTCCCGCGTGCGCGGCCGCAGCCTGCCCCGGTGGGCGGGGGAAATCGACTGCGCGTCGTGGGCGCAACTCTGTCTCAAGTGGATCCTGGCCCACCCGGCTCGGCCGGTTGTAGTACGGGCACACGGAGACGATGCCGTCGAAGCGATGACGCTCGAGTCGCTTCAGGATGGCGAGGACCTTCCTGGTCGCGTTGCCGCCGACGCCGACGAAGACGGGCACGCGCCCGGCGACGAGGCTCACCGTCCGATCGACGATCGCCTCCATCTCGTCCTCGTCGAGCGTCGGGCTCTCGCCCGTCGTGCCGAGCGGAAAGACGCCACTGACGCCCGTTCCGAGGTAGTGCTCGAGCAGCCGCTCGTAGCCGGCAAAATCGACGGCGCCATCCACGAACGGCGTGACGATCGGCAGCCACACGCCTGAGATCATGTGCGTCTCCTTTCTCGTGGTCGGTGCGCAACAAAAAGGCCCGCGACCTGGTGGTCGCGGGCCTCATACGTTCCGAGAATGTGGCGAAGACTCCGCTAGACGTCTCCGCCGGCGCGCGCCACCGCCGTCGCTGGGCGTCCCTTCGACAGGGACCCCAGCCGGCTCTTGCCGTTTGCGCGCTTGATCCGGGAGGCCATGGCGGTCAGAAGCCCGCCTTTCGCATGCAGGTCCGATAGGCGGCCTGGTAGGCGGGGTCCTTGGCGCCGTCGGGGTCCATGCCTTCGAGTTGCGGATCGGAGGCGCCGGCGCCGCCGACGGCGGCCGACGGCGCGTCACCGCGGCGGGCGTCCGCGGCGCGGCTGTGGTCCTTGGTATTCGGCGCCGCCGCCCGGGAATCTTTGCCCTTGCGGGTCGCTTCCTGCGCCTCGTGGTTGCAGGTCGCGATGTCCTCCGCCTTCGGGACATCGGCCCGAGCGACGCCCCACCCTCCGAACAGGACGACGGCGACGATGAGAGACAAGACTGTCAATGACATGCGAACCTCCATCGCTCAGAGTCACTCTAACACCTGCCACGGCTTGCCGAGGATCACGCGCAACCCGTGCGCGGCGCCGTCGTCGGCGAGCACGACCTCTGCGGAGCCGGCGACGAGGCGTCCGTCGAGCTCGAGCCGCGACACGCCCCGGCTGACGCCCTCGGGATTCTCCACCACGACGTCGTAGCGCGCGGAGCGATGACGAAACGTGATGGAGAACCCCGGCCACGCCCGTGGGATGCACGGATCGATCAGCAACCGGCCGCCGCGGACCCGAAACCCCAGCAGCGACTCGAGACCAGCGCGATACATCCAGCCCGCGGACCCCGTGTACCATGTCCAGCCTCCGCGGCCGACATGCGGGGTTTCGGCGTAAACGTCCGCCGCGACGACGTAGGGCTCGACAGCGTAGCGCGCGACGGCCGCCGGCGTGCCCGCGCGACCGATCGGATTCAGCATTCCGAGCAGCTCGAAGGCCCGGTCGCCCTCGCCGAGCGCGGCGAAGGCCATCACCGTCCAGATCGCCGCATGCGTGTACTGGCCGCCGTTCTCGCGCACGCCGGGCGGGTAGCCCTTGATGTAGCCGGGATCGAGCGCCGTGGTGTCGAACGGCGGCGTGCAGAGCACGACCAGACGATCGGCCGGGCGGACGAGATACTCGTCCACGGCCGTCATCGCGCGCCGCGCGCGATCGGGGACGCCCGCGCCCGAGAGCACGCTCCACGACTGCGCGATGGAGTCGATACGACAGGCGTCGTTGAGCACGGAGCCCAGCGGTGTCCCGTCGTCGAAGTACGCGCGGCGATACCACGCGCCATCCCACCCCGCGCGTTCGAGCGCCTCGCGCAGCCCGCGCGCGTGCCGCCGCCACGTGTCGGCGCGCTGCGGGTCTCCCCGGGCGGAGGCCAGCTCCGCCCAGTCGCCCAGCACCGTGTGCAGGAACCACCCGAGCCAGACGCTCTCGCCGGCCCCGCCGATCCCGACACGGTTCAAGCCGTCGTTCCAGTCGCCCGTGCCCATCAAGGGCAGACCATGGGGCCCGACGGGCAGGCACCGCTCGATGGCGCGGACGCAATGCTCGAACAGCGTTCCGACCGCCTCGGCGCGGCGCGGCTGCAGATACGCCTCTGCCTGGTCGGCGGCGAGCAGCGGCGCTTCGAGATAGGCGGCGGCTTCCGCCAGGATGCCGTCGTCGCCGGTGACCTCGAGATAGCGGCTGACCACCCAGGGCAGCCACAGCAGATCGTCCGAGATCCGCGTGCGAACGCCCCGGCCCGCCGGCGGGTGCCACCAGTGCTGCACGTCGCCCTCGACGAACTGCCGCGCCGCCGCGCGCAGGATGTGCTCGCGCGCGAGGTCGGGGCGCGCCAGCGTGAGCGCCGCCACGTCCTGGAGCTGATCGCGAAAACCGTAGGCGCCGCCCGCCTGATAGAAGGCGGAGCGCGCCCAGACCCGACAGGCGAGCGTCTGGTAGAGCAGCCAGCGATTGAGCAGGATGTCGAGGCTCCGATCCGGCGTCGAGACCTGCACGGCGCCGAGCACCTCGTCCCAATGAGCCACGACGCCCGCCAGCACCGCCTCGACGTCGCACGCGCGATAGCGCGCGATCAGCCGGGTGGCCGTCTCGCGCGACTCGGCCTGGCCAAGCACGAACACGACCTCGACGCGCTCGCCGGCGGCGAGCTCGACGCGCGTCTGCAGCGCGGCGCACGGGTCGAGGCCGACGCCGACCCGTCCCGAGAGCGGCGCGTCGCGCTCCAGCGCCGCCGGATGCGCGGGCGTCCCGTGGCGTCCCAGGAACTCCGTGCGGTCCGCCGTCCACGCCGTCTGGCGCCCGCCGAGGTCGGCAAACGCCACCCGGGCCCCGAAGTCCATGCTCCACGGGTTGCGGGCGAGCATGGCCCCGGTCGGCGGATCGATCTCGGTCACGACGAACGGGGCCGAGACGCTCCGCGAGGCGCCGAGGACCCACTCCACGTACGCCGTCACCGACAGCCGCCGGCGGCGCCCGGACGCGTTCGTCAGCGTGAGCCGCGAGATCTTGACGGGATCGTCGAGCGGCACGAGCTGCAGGAGCTCGAGCGCGACACCGTGAGAGCGATGCGTGAAGCGGCTGTAGCCCTGGCCGTGTCGCGCCACGTAGGTCTCGTTGTCCTGGCGGATCGGCAGCGCCGTTGCGCCCCACACCTCGCCGGTCTCGTCGTCGCGAACGTAGACGATTTCGCCCGACGGGTCGCTCACCGGATCGTTCGACCACGCCGTGAGCTGGTTCTCCCGGCTGTTGACCGACCACGTGTAACCGGAGCCCGACTCCGAGACCTGGAAGCCGAAGGCTGCGTTGGCGACGACGTTGATCCACGGCGCGGGCGAGGCGCGCTGCCCGTCGAGCACCGTGACGTACTCCCGCCCCGCCGCGGCGAAACCGCCCAGGCCGTTGAAGAACTCGAGGTCCGGCCGCGAGAACGGGGCGGGCGCCGCCGACTTCCTCGTGACCGGGCGCCGCGCGGGGGCGACGACCGCCGGCTCGGCGCGCTCGGCGCGCAGGACCTGCTCGGGCAGCGTTCCGCGCCGGCTCAACAAGATGGCGCGCGCGGCCGCCTGGAGCACGTCGCGCTGCGCGGGCGTCGTGAGATCCGCGCGCACGATGAACACGCCGCCACGCGCCGCCCGCCCGGTGCCGGCTCCGTAGGAGGGGCTCGTGCGCACGACGGTCTCGAGCAGCGTCTGCAAGTCCTGAACGTAGGAGGGGGGGTGCTCGTTCAGGATCACCAGATCGACCGCGAGCTGCTTCATCCGCCAGTACTCGTGGGCGCGGAGCAGCTGCCGCACGATCTCGACGTCATCGACCTCGTCGATCCGGACGAGGACGATCGGCGTGTCGCCCGAGATCCCGTGCGCCCACAACGCCGCCGGGCCCTCCCCGTGGCGCGCGAGCACGTCCGCGGAGGCGCGCAGCGTGCGCTGGGGATAGAGGATGTGAGCGGCGAGGCTCTGAAAGAGGTGCGCCTCGTCGGGCGTGACGCCGAGGTGATGCAGCTGGACCTGCGCCTGCGTCCACGCCAGGGTGGCGGCGCGGTCGAAGGTGGCCGCGTCGCGATACTTGTCGGCGAGCGCGACCGCCTCGTCGCGCGAGGGCGCCACGAGCGTGGAGAACACCACGCGGACCGTCTGGCCCGGCCGCAGCCGCACGCGCTGTCGAAGGCTCACGATCGGATCGAGCACGGTGCCGACGGTGTTCGACAGCGGCCCGCCGTCGAGGATGGCCTGCGCCGTCCCGATGCCGCGGCCCCGTCCGAGGAACCGCGCCCGATCGGTCTCCCACTGCAAGGCGCCGATGGCCTCGCCCTCGACCCGCGCGACGTGCGCCAGCCACACCGGCGTCTCGTCGCCCGAGCGCGCGCGCCGGGTCGCGAGCAGGGCGTCCAGCTCCGGCAGCGCCTCGGTCCGCACGAACAGGTTCGAGAAGGCGGGGTGGGCCGCGTCGGCCTCCGGCTCGGCCAGCACCACCTCGGCATACGAGGTCACGTCGATCTCCCGCGTCCGCGTTCCGTGATTGGTCAGCGAGACGCGGCGCATCTCGGCGTCGTCTTCCGGCGAGACGATCACCTCCAGCGTGGTGGCGATGCCACGATCGCGCCGCACGATCTCCACGCGATCCTCGGCGAACCGCACCTCGTAACGGTCGGGAGCCCGCGCGGTGGGCTGATACCCCGCCGACCAGGTCTCGCCGGTCTGCACGTTGCGCAGGAAGACGTAGGTGCCGGCCGCGTCGCGCGTGACGTCGTCGCGCCAGCGCGTGACCGCGAGGCCCTTGAAGCGGCTGTAGCCGGATCCCGCCGCCGTCATCATCACGGCATAGCGCCCGTTGGACAGCAGATGGGTGCGCGGGGTCGCCGCGTGGGGCGAGGTGAACCGGCGGACCACGGCCGGGACGAGCTCCCGGACGTCGGCGGCGCCGCTCACCTCGTCGCGGCGCGGACGCGCGACGGCGACGTCCCGGGGCGTGCGTTCCTGCAGCAGGAGCTCGGTCGCCTGCACGATCGGCTCGGCGTGAAAGCGCGCGCGCATCGCCCCGTCGTGCAGCACGTTGGCGATGGCCACGATCAGCATGCCCTGGTGGTGCGCCATATACGTGCGGACGATCGCCACGCCCGTCCCCTCGGGCCGCCGCTGGGCCGTGTAGTCGAGCGCGTCGTAGAAGCCGTACGCGCCCAGCGCGCCGGCCTCTTCGAGACGCCGGAAGTTCTGGACCGCCGCCGACGGGTCGATCATGGCCGCCAGTCCCGTCGCGTAGGGCGCGATGACCACGTCGTCGACGAGGCCGAAGCGCAGCCCCAGACCTGGCACGCCGAAGTTCGAGTACTGGTAGGTCATCTCGAGGTCCCGGACGTTGTAGCTCGACTCCGACACGCCCCACGGCACGCCCCGCTCCGCGCCATACGAGATCTGGCGCGCGACGACGAGCTCGCCGGTCTGGGCGAGCAGGCTGCCCGCGGGCACGCGCATCACCAGGGCGGGCATGAGGTACTCGAACATCGATCCGGACCACGAGACGAGGACCGAATCGCTCTCCACCGGCGTCAGCGCGCGACCAAGCCGGAACCAGTGCGACACCGGGACGTCACCCCTCGCGATCGTGAGAAAGCTCGTCAGCCGCGCCTCCGAGGCCAGCAGGTCGTAGCGCCCCGGATCCAGGGTCCCGTCCGACACGCGATAGCCGATCGAGAAAAGCTTGCGCGCGGGGTCGAAGAGGAAGCTGAAGTCCATGCCGGCGACGAGCGTCTGGGCACGCTCGGCCA
>QHSB01000346.1 GCA_003220335.1 Candidatus Rokuibacteriota bacterium | reverse complement strand
TGGCCGTGATCGCTCCATCCGAGCACGAGCGGCGAGCCGCTCTTGGCGGCGGCGATCTGGCCGGTGCGGACGTCGGCGACCGCGATGGCGTTGAGGCCGTGCAGGCGCCGGAAGGCCGTCATCGTCGCGCTCACGAGCTGCTCGGGGCCGGCCGGGGTCGCGGCGAGGCATTCCTCGATCAGGTGCGCGACCACCTCGGTGTCCGTCTCGGAGCGGAAGCGATGACCCGACCGTACGAGCGGCTCGCGCAGCTCACGATAGTTGGAGACGATGCCGTTGTGGATGAGCGCGAGCCGGCCCGCGCAGTCCAGGTGCGGGTGAGCGTTGGGCTCGGTCACGCCTCCGTGCGTGGCCCAGCGGGTGTGGCCGATGCCGATGGCGCTGGCGGGCAAGTCCGGCGCCGCGTCGCCGATCTTGCCGGTACGCTTGGCGAGGACGACCTGGTCACGGTGGCCGACGGCCACGCCCCAGGAATCGTAGCCCCGATATTCGAGCTTCTTGAGTCCCCGCAGAACGAGGTCCGCCGCATTCTGCGCCTGGCCGACGTAACCGAAGATGCCGCACATGGCTGTCCTCCTGCCGGGAGGCCGCATGCGCAGACGGAGAGAGCCAGAAGGAAGTCGAGAGACGGGTCAGCGTGACCCGCCGGCACTCTGAGTGGTCTTTGTCGGCGCGTCGCCGCACCGGTTTGCTCCACTCATCACGACCGTGCCCGCCGAGGGACCATCCGCCGAGTGGTTCGATCGGTCCCTGCCTCGTCATCCGCCCGTAGGCGGACCTGGCGCTTGTCGGACGCGACTGCCATCCCGCTCAGCTCGTGCCGGCACACACTCCTTCTGGGGAACGGGTTAAGGTGAAGGGCGCCTCGTTTTATACCAGTTCCCGCAACACTCTTGTCGAAACGTTGAAGGCGCTTGCCTACTTCGGCGACGCCGACGGACTCGTGTCGGGCTTCTCGACCCGCAGCTCGTTGGTCACGTCGCGCACGCCGTTGGTCCTCCGCGCGACACGCTCCGCCTCGAACTTGTCCTCGGGCGTCGGAACCTTGCCGTAAAGACGGACGACTCCGTCGTTGGTCTCGACCCCGACGTTGACGAGGTTTTTCAGCCGATCGGCGGCGAGCTTCGCCTTGACGGCCGTGGTGATCTTGGTGTCGTCCAGCTTCTCGCCGATACTCCGGTCCGCCGCCTGGGCAGGGCCGCCGACGACAGCCGGAACCATGAGCAGCGCCACGAACGCGCACAGCAATCGCCTCATCGTGATTCCTCCCTGCCCCGCATCCAGCGAATGCCGTGCCAGCGAGGATGCCCGCCCGGCCGGGCGGAGGCGGCGCCGGTCGTGGGACGGCGGCGGTGGCGCCGTTCCGTCCCGGCGTATGCTCAGATCTTGTTCTCGGCGAAGTCGAACGACACCGTCTTGTTCGTGGTGAGATCCGTCAGCTGGATCTTCCGGAAGGTGAACGCGACGATCTCCTGCACCGCCGTCGGATCGCCCGTGTTCACCTCGGTGGCCGCCGACTCCTGGATGTTGCGGACGTCCTCCGTTCCGTTTCTCGCGGTGGTCGTGCCCTCCACGCTGCTGATGGTGGCGTCGCTCAGCGTGATCTTGTAGAAGGGCTGCTCCTTCCCGGCCTTCGTCGTGCGCGTGAACAGGATCGTCACTTCCTTGACGTGCCTGCCGGTCACGACGTCGAGGAAGATCTGCGGCGAGCACTGGTCGAAGTCCTTCAAGACCTGGATGGGTGCCGCCTCCACCTTGCCCGTGCCGGCGCCGCCGCCGCCGGTCGCCACGGACGTGCTGAACTTGGAGGTGAACCCGGTAAGTGGCAGCAGGCCGGTGAGGCCGCCGGCCGCCAGGGTGCCGTTACAGTCGTCGAGCTTCAGGTACGCGTTGAGCGCCGCCCATGACGTCGTGGGCAGCAAAAGCACGGCCGCGAGGGCAAGGACGATGACGACAGACAGCGACGTGCGGAGCGCAGCAGGCATGGGGGTTCTCCGGGTTGGTACTGCGCCGCGTGGAAGTCACGCGGCCCGTGACGCTACCTCAGAACGTCGCCGACGACAAGACCCCCGCCAGCCCGAAGCTAGCCTATGACGCGGCCGCCCATCACGCGAATGGTGTCGCCGGTCACGTAGGACGACGCCTCGGAGGCGAGGAACACGCAGGCGTCCGCGATGTCCTCCGGGCGGCCGAGCCGCCGCAGCGGGATCTCCTTGACCTGCGCGGGATCGCCGGGCGGCGTCTGCTTGAATTCCGGATACCACTCGGCGTAGCGGCGCTCCGTGTCGATGAAGCCGGGCACCACCATGTTGGCGCGGATGCCGAAGGGGCCCAGCTCCGCCGCCAGCGCGCGGACGAGGCCGAGCAAGCCGGACTTCGCCGCGGTCACGGCCGACGTGTTGGGGCGTCCGGTGATGGCCGACTGCCCGCCGAGCGCGATGATGCTGCCGCGCCGACGCTCCTTCATGCCCGGCACGACCGCCCGGGCCAGGTAGAACGCCGAGTGGAGATCCACCGCCATCACCCGGTGCCAGTCCTCCAGCGAGGTCTCGGTGATCGGCGTGTGCGGCCGGATGGCCGCGTTGCAGACGAGCACGTCGATGGCGCCGAGCTCGGCGAGCCCCCGCCCGACCATCGACTCGACGGCCGCCGCATCGCCGATGTCCGCGAGCGCGGGCACGACGCGCGCTCCCGCTTTGCGGCACTCGTCGGCCACGGCTTGCAGCTCGTCGCCGTTGACGCGCGTGTTGAGCACGAGGTCCGCGCCCTCGCCGGCAAACGCCAGCGCGATCGCGCGGCCGATGTTGCGGCTGGCGCCGGTGATCAGCGCGGTCTTGCCCTCGAGGCTCCTCCGGCTCTCCGCCATCGATTCCTCCCCCTGCGACGACGAACGGCGTTAGCGTATATGAGGACCCAGCCGTACACCGGAGGGACACACCATGGAGCCTTTCGAAAGAAGTTCAACGGGGTTCGGACCGGGCAGCGCCGTGGCCGCCGAGCGGGTGACCGCGTT
>QHSB01000345.1 GCA_003220335.1 Candidatus Rokuibacteriota bacterium | reverse complement strand
AACTGACCGGCCCGGATCCCGGCCTCGAGATCTCGATTCGTCGCGGCGATGACGCGGACGTCCGTGTGGATGACGCGGTCCCCGCCGACCCGGGCGGATTCGCCGTCCTGGAGGACGTGGAGGAGCTTGGCCTGCAGCGAGAGCGGCATCTCGCCGATCTCGTCGAGCATGAGCGTGCCCCCATGTGCGACTTCGAACTTGCCGGGCTTGTCCCGGTAGGCGCCGGTGAACGCGCCTTTCTGATGGCCGAACAGCTCGCTCTCGAGGAGCTCGCCAGGCATGGCCGCGCAGTTGATCTTCAGCAGGAGCTTGTTGGCCCGCGGCGACGTGTTGTGAATCGCCCGAGCGACGACTTCCTTGCCGACCCCGCTCTCGCCACGCAGAAGAACGGTCACGTCGGTCCCGGCGATCTTCGCGATCATTTCGCGTACGGATTGCATTGCACGGCTGGTGCAGAGCGCCAAGGGATCGTTCATGGAGAAACCATATTGCAGGCGGTGTGCCGAAGTTTGCGAGGTGGTACACGCAACGATTACAAGCGGTTTATCTCGTTGCAGGATGAGGCGTTGAGTTAGATTGTAGACATTTCAACCGACGGAGGGACGGTATGTACAAGATCCTCGGGGCCATTCTGGTGGCCGCGCTGGTGGCGGACTTCATCTGGGTCATTCGCACGGCGCTGAGCGTCCACTGACGCCGGTCTGACGGCGCGGCGGCCCCGCAAGGGCCGCCGCGCCTGCGCGCTGCTTACGGCCGGCGCCCCGCGCGGAGCACGCGGCCGGGAAAGGCGCCGGTGTGCTGGCCATGGTCCAGCACGACCTGGCCGCCGACGATCACGTGGTGCACGCCGTCCGCGCCCTGCACGCGCCGCGGCGTGCCCGAGGGTCCGTCGCGCGAGACCTCGTCCTCGCGCACCCCGATGGTGGCGGCGTCGAAGACCATGAGGTCCGCCGCCATGCCAGCCCGGATGAGGCCACGGTCGGAGAGCCCCATGATCCGCGCCGGCTGGAAGGTGTAGCGGCGAATCGCGTCCTCGAGCGTCAGCAACTGCCGCTCGCGCACCCACTCGGCCAGCACCCAGCTGGACTCGCCCGCAGTGCAGAAGTTCGTGTTCAGGTGCGCACCGGCGTCCGACTGTGAGGGAATGGCGTGGCCGGTCTTCACGAAATCCGCCAGCTCGGCGTCCTCGGCGGGTGGCCGCGACTGCAGCTGGAACTCCGTGTCGAGCTTCTCTTCCAGCGCCAGATCGAGCATCACGTCGGCCACGTGCTTGCCCTGCTCGGCCGCCAGGTCCGTGAGCGCGCGCCCCTCGAGCGCGCGGTTCTTCGCCAGCGCCGTCTTCTTCACGACGATCGACTGCCACTTGATGAATCGCCCCGGCACGCCGGGCCGGCGGCGCTGGCGCTTGTCGGCCCACTCGCGCAGCTCCGCCCGCTTGGCGGGATCGGCCAGGGCCGCCAGGCGCTCCTCGAGCGGCTTGGCGAGCGTGACGTCCCACACGTCGAGGTTGCTGAAGAACGTCGTCTTCTTCAGGGTGAACCGCGGATTGAAGGGGATCGCGCGCAGCAGCGCGTACATCTGGGCGCCCTCGCGCGTGGAGGCTTCCACACGGGCACGCGGCGCGGCGTCGAAGGTCAGGAAGAACACCGGTCGGCCGCTCGCCCGCGCGACGTCGGTCAGGTGGGCGTGGTCGGCCTCGGTGGGCTGCGCGGCGCCCTTGGGCAGGATCTCGATCACGCCCCGATTGAACTCGCCGAGCGCGCGACCGAGCGCGACGCGCTCCTCGTCCGCCGCCAGCCGCGTCGGCACGGGCTCGCCGTGCGGGCCGGCGTGGGTGGGCGAGTCCGTCGTGCTCCAGCCCCAGGCGCCGGCGTCCATCGCCGCCCGCAGCAGGTCCTGCATCACCGCGATCTCATCGGCGTTCGCCGCGCGGTCCCACGCGGCCTTGTCCATGGCGGACAGCCGCAGGGGATTGTGACCGACGAGCGGCATGAGGTTCATGCCGAGACCGATGTCGATCGCCTTGAGATACTCGTCGAAGGTCTGCCACGTCCACGGCAGCACGGCGCTGAGCGACCTCACCGGCAGGTCCTCGACGCAGCAGAACGTGGCGAGCATCGGCTCGCGGTGCTCGGGGCGCAACGGCGCCAGCGTCAGCCCGCAGTTGCCCATGAGCGCCGTCGTCACGCCGTGCCAGACGGAGGACGTGCAGAGCCGGTCCCAGAAGGGCTGGGCGTCGTAGTGGGTGTGCAGATCGATGATCCCCGGGGCCACGAAGAGGCCGTCGGCGTCGATGGTCCGCGCGGCCGCGGCGTTCACCCGGCCGATCTCCGCGATGGCGCCGTCCTTCACCGCGAGGTCGGCGCGATAGCGTGAGAAGCCGCTGCCATCGATGACCATGCCGTTCTTGATGATCAGGTCGTAAGCCATGTCTGTCCTCGCTGGCGTTATCGGGAGATCTTCAGACCGAATCGCTCCTCCACGACGTGCGTGACGCCCGAAAAGTCCTGGCCCGGCCACTTCGCCCTGGCCGCAGTGTACGCCGCCAGCGTCTCTTTCAGAACCGGCATGCGCTCGAGGTCCGCGCCGGCCATGCGCGCGGCGAGCGCGACGTCCTTCTGCATCAGCTCCACGGTGAACGTCGCGTCGAAGTTGCCCTCGACGACGCGCATGACGCGTCGGTCGAAGTAGGTCGAGTACGCCATGCCACCGCCCTGCCGGACGACGTCGTAGTAGGTCTGCGGATCGACGCCGAGCCGCGTGGCCAGGGCGAGCGACTCCGCCACCGCCACCGCGTTCACGGCGCCGAGCGCGTTGTGCAGGAGCTTGATGCGATTGCCCGTGCCCGACGGGCCGACGAACATCGTGAGGCGGCCGATCACGTCCAGCAGGGGCTGGACGGTCGCGAGCGTCTCGCGCTCGCCGCCGACCATGAAGAACACCTCGCCGCTCTCCGCCTGCGGCGAGCTGCCGAGCATCGGCGTGTCGAGGTGGGCGACGCCGCGCCCGCGCGCTGCTGCGTGGATCTTCTGCGAGGTCTCGGGCGTCACCGTCGAGCAGTCGCAGGTGATCAGCCCGGCGCGGGCGCCGGCCAGCACCCCGGCCGCGCCCAGATAGGTCTCGAGCACGATCTCGTCGTTCGGCAGCGCGGTGAACACCACGCTCGCGCGCGCCGCCACCTCGCGGGCCGCGGGCTGCACGCTGACGCCGGCGACGGCACCGGCGCGCTTGGCGGCGTCGGGTGAGACGTCGTGCACGTGCACGGCCCATCCGGCCGCCGCCAGGTTGCGCGCCATGGGGAAGCCCATCCGCCCCAGTCCGATGAAGCCGACCTCGCCCTTCGCCATGAGGTTCCTCCCGAAGGGCGAGCTTAACGCGTCAGGAGACCTTGCGCCGATCCACCTGACCCTGCTGGATCTCGCCGCGCCAGGCGCCCGTCTCCCGCCCGCGGCGCTCGATGAAGTCCTTGAAGCGCTCGAGGTCGCCCTTGATGCGCGCCTTCACCACGCCCAGCGCGTCGGCAACGTTCTCCACGACGCCCTGCGGCTCGTAGTCGACCTGCAGCATCACGCGCGTGCGGCTGTCGTCGATGCGGTGGAAGGTCACCACGCCGGCGTTCCAGGCGCCGCCGCGGCTCGTCCACGCGATGCGCTCTGGCGAACCTCCTTGACGCCTTCCATGAACTTCGGGAAGTCCTCGAACTGAGTCCACTGGTTGTACACTGCGCGCAGCGGCGCGTTCACTTCGATCGATTGCTCGATGGTGGCCATTGGCAAACCCCCTTTCGGTCGAGTCAGGCGGGCGAGCCGTCGCAAACCCGGTGCCAGCGAGCACTTCGTGGTCGGCTGAGTGTCTAGTGGTGGCCGTCCGGGAGATAGCGCTCGAGTAGCCCGCGCATCTCGGCGCTGTTCCACTCGCGCGCGCCGAGCGCCATGCCGACGGCCTCGCCGCCGGGTCGCACCACGAACGTCGCGGGCAGGCCGTTGACGCGCCACGCGCGAGAGGCGCGCAGGTCGGCGTCGAGGAGGATCGGGAAGGAGAGCCCGAGCCGCGCGATGTAGGGCTCGAGCAGGACCCGCGGCGCGCCGCGGTCCACCGAGACGCCGAGTACGACGAGCCCGCGCCGCCGGTACTGGCGCCACAGCGCCTCGAGCGTCGGCATCTCCGCGGTGCACGGCTCGCACCACGTCGCCCAGAAGTTGACGACGACGAGGCGCTCGCGATGCTCTTCGAGGGCCGTCATGCCGCCATCGAGTCGCGGCAGCCGCAGCGCCGGCGTGCGGTGCCCCTCACGCAGCTCGCTGACGCCGGCGCGCTCGAACGGATCGAGCGCCGGCACGTGTGCGCCGTGATGACCGCCCTCCTGGCCGGGACGCCGCACGGGCAGCACCCACACCAGCCCGCCGACCAGCGCCACCGCCAGCACCGCACGCCCGAGCTGCTGGCGCCGCCCCACGCCGAGCAGCGTGCTAGACGCCCAGCTTTTCATCGTGAGCCATAGTGTCGCGCTTCGAGCGCCGGCTTCGCCGGCGCAATCCTAATCTGGGGGGAGGCAAGGAGGAGCGCGCCGCCAGGCGCGCGACGACTGTCGGAAGGGGGGCAAAGCCCCCCTCCGAGTTACTACACGCCCAATTTTTCACGAGTCACCGGGCTGTCGCGCAGCTCGCGCGACGAGGCCTCGAAGACGATCACACCCTTCTCCATGATGTAGCCGCGGTCGCAGACGCTGAGCGCCACGCGCGCGTTCTGCTCGATCAGCAGCACCGTCACGCCCAGCCGCTTGAGCTCGCCGATCATGTCGCGGATGTGGCGGATGAACGCGGGGGCCAGACCCTGCGTGGGCTCGTCCATCAGGATCAGCCGCGCGCCCGCCATCATGACGCGCGCGATCGCGAGCATTTGCTGCTCGCCGCCCGACAGCGTCTTGCCCGGCTGCTCGAGCCGCTCGCGCAGGCGCGGGAAGTGCTGGAAGACGTCGGCCAGTCGCGCCTCCCGCAGCGCGGCGGAGCGCCGTGGCGCCGCCGACAGGCCCAGCTCGAGGTTCTCGCGCACGGTGAGACCGGGAAAGATGCGCCGGTTCTCCGGCACGAGGCCGACGCCGAGGCGCGCGATGTCGTGGGGCGCCAGCCGCGTGAGGTCGCGGCCCTCGAACTCGATGGCGCCGCGCCACGGCTTGAGGAAGCCGATGGCCGTCTTCATGAGGGTGGTCTTGCCCATGCCGTTCTTGCCCAGCAGCGCGACCGCCTCGCCCTGCCGCACCTCGAGCGAGACGCCGAAGAGGATCGGGGTGGCGCCGTAGCCGGCGTGCACCTCGCGCATGCAGAACACGTCAGTCGTCCCCGCCGCCGAGATAGGCCTCGATGACGCGGGGATCGTGGCGGATGGCCTCCGGCGTGCCCTCGGCGATCTTCTCGCCGAAGTGCAGCACGGCCACGCGGTCGGAGATGCCCATCACCACCGACATGTCGTGCTCGATCAGCAGCAGGGTCAGCCCGCGCTCGAGGACGACGTTACGGATGAGGGCGGTGGCATCACGCGTCTCGCCCGGCGTCATGCCGGCCGTCGGCTCGTCGAGCAGCAGCAGGCGGGGGCTGGTGGCGAGCGCCACGCAGATCTCGAGGTAGCGCTGCTCGCCGTGCGACAGGTTCTTCGCGTGGGCGTCGCGGCGGGCGGCCAGGCCGAACGTCTCGAGCAGGGCGAGCGCCGCGCCGTCGACGTCGGGCCGCCGCCACAGCGAGGCCGCGCGGCCGGATTCGGGCGCGCGCGACTGGGCGGCCACGCGCACGTTGTCGAGGACGGAGATCTCCGGGAAGATGTTGGTGATCTGGAACGTCTTGGCGAGCCCGCGGCGGTTCACGCGCTCCGGCGGCAGCCCCGTGATGTCCTCGCCGCAAAAGCGCACCGTTCCCGCCGACGGCGCGTGCAGCCCCGACACGACGTTGAACAGGGTGGACTTGCCCGCGCCGTTCGGCCCGATCACCGAGAACACCTGGCCGGCCTCGACGGCGAAGCTGACGCGGGTGAGCGCGGCCAGCGCGCCGAAGCGCTTGGAGACCTCGGCGACCTCGAGGATCACGCCGCCGCCCGCCCCGAACGCCGCCCGAAGAGCTGGCGCAGCCCGAGCAGGCCCCGTGGCATGAAGAGCACGATGACGATCAGCACCCCGCCGATCACGATGAAGTACCAGTCGACCACCGACGAGACCTTGTCGCGAAGGATCGTGAAGAACGCGCCGCCGATGATCGGCCCCACGAGGGTGCCGAGGCCGCCGATCATGACGGAGATGATGAACTCGCCCGACTCCGTCCACAGCATCAGATCCGGCGTGGCGAAGGCCGAGCGCATGGGATAGATGGCGCCGCCGACGCCGGTGAGCAGCGCGGAGATCATGCAGGCGCCCATCTTGTAGCGCTGCACGTTGTAGCCGAGGAAGCGCGCGCGGTCTTCGTTCTCGCGGATGGCCACCAGCACGCGGCCGAAG
>QHSB01000344.1 GCA_003220335.1 Candidatus Rokuibacteriota bacterium | reverse complement strand
CTACGTGCTCAAGGGCCTCAAGGCGCCCGACGGCCGGCCCGTCAACGAGCACGTCGAGTGGGTGAGCGGCGGCGCCTCGACCACGATGCTCGGCGGGCTCAAGGCGGGCAAGTTCGACGCGATCATGGCCGTCCCCGAGTGGCAGTGGGCCGCGGAGGAGGAGGGCTTCGGCAAGGCGGTCTACGACGTGCAGGACGAGAAGGCGTGGACGCGCGTTTTCGGTGGCCCCATCCCGGTGACGGTCGGCTACGCGCTGCGCGAGACGATCGAGAAGTCGCCGGACCTCGCGCAGGCCTACGTCAACGCCTGCTATCGCGCCCAGCAGTGGATCCACCGCGCGAAGGACGAGGAGGTCGTCGAGCTGCTGCACCGGACCTATATGGACACCTTCAGCCGCGAGATCGTCCTGCGCTCGGTGAAGTACTACAAGACGATCTTCGACTGGGACTTCATGATCGACGAGAAATCGTACGAGAACGGCATGAAGGTGTGGGTGCCGCTCGCCGCCGACAGGCCGGTCCCGTACGCGAAGGCGGTGGAGATGGCGTTCGTGAAGAAGGCCCGAGCGAAGTTCAAGTCCTGAGTGCCCGGCGCCCGCGCATCGTCGTCCGCGACCTCACGAAGACCTTCCGCGCCGGCCCGCGGGAGGTGGCGGCGGTGGACCGTGCCTCCTTCGAGGTGCTGGCGGGCGAGTTCGTCGCCATCGTGGGACCGTCCGGCTGCGGCAAGTCGACCATCCTCAACATGATCGGCGGCCTCGTGACGCCGTCCGCCGGCGCCGTGCTCGTCGACGGCGTGCCGGTGACGGGCGCGCCGACCGCCCGCGCGGCCCCGGCCCGGATCGGCTACGTCTTCCAGAAGGACACCGTCTTCCCGTGGCGCACCGTCGCGCGCAACATCGCGCTCGGCCTCGAGTATCGCGCGGTGCCGCGCCACGAGGTGGCGCGGCGTGTGAGCGAGGCCGTGAGTCTCGCCGGTCTCGAGGGATTCGAGGAGGCCTTTCCGGCGACGCTCTCGGGCGGCATGCGGCAGCGCGTGGCCCTCATGCGCACGCTCGTGGTCGACCCCGAGATCCTCCTCATGGACGAGCCGTTCGGCGCGCTCGACACCCACACCAAGCTGATCCTGCACGCCGAGCTGCTCGCGCTGTGGCAGGCGCGACGGCAAACCGTGGTCTTCGTCACCCACGACCTCTCGGAGGCGATCACGCTCGCCGACCGCATCGTCGTCATGACGCGCCGGCCGGGACGCGTGAAGATGGTCCACGAGGTCAAGCTGGAGCGGCCGCGCGACGTCATCGCGCTGCGCGAGAGCGATGAATACGCGCGGGAGTACGGGCGCGTCTGGCACGTCCTGGGCGAGGAGTTCGCGGGATGACCGAGCGCGCGCGCATCGCCCTCTGGCGCGTCGGCATCCTCCTCGCGCTCCTCGGCGCCTGGGAGTGGCTGACCGGCCTCAAGGCCATCAGCCGCACGCCGGGGCTCTACTGGATCGACCCGTTCTTCATCAGCCGGCCGTCGACCATCGCCCGCCGCTTCGTCTATCTCACCTCCGGCGAGGTTCGCCTGAGCCTCTGGCAGATGGCGCTCTCGACCGTGCAGTCCACGCTGTGGGGGTTCGTGGTGGGTGTCTCCACGGGTTTCGTGGCCGGGCTCGTGCTCGGGCGTCACGACCGCCTCGCGCGCGTGCTCGATCCCTACATCATCGCGTTCAATTCCCTGCCGCGCATCGCGCTGGTGCCGCTCGTCACCATGATTTTCGGCTTCGGCCTCCTCGCCAAGGTCGTGCTCGCGTGGACGATCGTCTTCTTCATCGTGTTCTTCAACACCTTCCAGGGCACGCGCGCCGTCGACGCCGACCTCATCCACACCGCGCGCTTCCTCGGCGCCGGCGAGCGCCAGATCATGCGCACGGTGATCGTGCCCTCGGCGCTGGCGTGGACGTTCGCGGCCCTCACGCCGTCGATCTCGTTCGCGCTGATCGGCGTGGTGGTGGGCGAGCTGCTGGGCGGCGAGTCGGGAGGCGGCCTCGGCTACCTCATCACGCAGTCGCTCGGCACCCTGAACGCGGCGGACATGATGGTCGCGCTCGTCTCGCTCGGCGCCATCGGCATCGTGATGGCGCTGGGCATCAAGCAGATCGAGCGCCGGCTGCTGCGCTGGCGGCCGGAGTACCGGACGGAGCGCGCATGACGCGCTGGACGCTGGCCCTCGGGGCGGTGCTCGTGCTGGGCGCGATCGTGTCGGTGGCGGTGGCGCGCGCGCTGGGCTGGTCGGGTACGCGCCTCTCGGTCCTCGGCTCGGTGATCGCGCTCTGGCTCACCGCCTACGTCCTCTGGGGCTTCGCGGGCGGACTGGCCGCACACTACGGCCTGATCGCGCGGTACGATGGCGCGTTCTTCGCGGCGCTCGCCGTCGCGGGCGGCGCGTGGCAATACCGGACGCAGGTGAGCCGCGGGCGCGATCGCGGTCTCACCGTCTTCGTGGCGGGCCAGCTTCTGTGGCTCGTCGTGGTCATGGCGCGCAACGGGCTACTGATCCCCTGAGCCGCAGGAGGGACATGCCATGCGACGAAATCTCTGGGTCTCCGGACTGGCGCTGGCCGCCGTGCTCGTCACCACGTCCGTCGCCGCGCAGCCGCCGACCACGCCCCCGTCGGCGCCGCCGCCGCAGGGCGAGCGACCGGCGCGCGCCGGCCGCCATCCTCACATGCACGCCGCCATTCGCGATCTCGAGCGCGCGGAAAAGCAGCTCGAGAAAGCCGCCCACCACTACCACGGCCACCGCGCGAAGCGCGCCTCGATCACCGGCCCCGCTCGCTCGTCGCGCCCCGGGAAACCCGTGGCGCGCCTCGATCACCGGCCCCGCTCGCTCGTCGCGCCCCGGGGAACCCGTGGCGTGCCTCGATCACCGGCCCCGTTTTACATCTACACCCGGCTGCCGGGTTTGATCGCTTGGCTGCCGGTCTTGCAGAGTGGGCATGACTCGGGCGGCCACGTCGTCGCCGACACGGTGGCGAGGGCCACCCGCTTCACATCGAACGCGGCGGCGCCGCCGCTCCGGTCGATCAGGGAGCCGACGCCGACGACGGCGCCCCCGCTCGCCCGCACGCACTCCACCACCTCGCGGGTCGAGCCGCCCGTGGTGATGACATCCTCGACGACGAGGCAGCGCTCACCGGGCGTCAGCGTGAACCCGCGCCGCAGCCGCATCACGCCGTTCTCCCGCTCCGTGAAGAGCGCGCGGACGCCGAGCGCGCGTGCGACCTCATGGGCCACGAGGATGCCGCCGATGGCGGGGGCGAGCACGCTCTGGGCGCCGGCGTCGCCGAACGGGGCGGCCAGCGCGTCGCCGAGCCGCGCCGCGTGCTCCGGATACTGAAGAACGAGCGCCGACTGCAGATAAATATCGGAGTGCAGGCCCGACGTCAGGCGGAAGTGGCCACGCATGAGCGCGCCGGTCTTTTCATACAGTTCGAGGGTTTGCCGCTCGGTCAGTGTCGCCATGACTCCATGATATGTCAGCCCGCCCGCGCCCAGCCGGGGACGCGTCAGGCTGGCGTGCCCGTCGCGGGCGCGGTGTCCGCGCGCCCGCACGCTGACGCGTCGCTCGCTCGCAGGCCGACACTGTCATCGCCGCTGACGTCCGTGCGCCAACACCCGCCGGCCCTCGCCGCACCGTGGCAGCCCCGTTGCACTTCTGCCGCGCACGCCGCTCTGGCAAGGAGGCCCCGGTCCAATGGCGAAGGTCATGGTCGTCGATGACGCGCAGTCCGACCTGAAGCTCATGGAGTCGATCCTTCGCGGCGCCGGCCACGAGGTGGTCTCGCTCACCGACGGCGACAAGCTCGAGGATCAGATGCAGGCCGAACATCCCGACGTGCTGCTGCTGGACATCGTCATGCCGCGTCGCAACGGCTACGAGATCTTGCGGGCACTGCGCCGCGATGCGCGCACGCGCACGACGCCGGTGGTGCTCGTGTCGTCGAAGAACCAGGAGAGCGACCGCGCCTGGGGCAAGAAGCAGGGCGCCGACGAGTACCTCTCGAAACCGTTCACGTCGGACCAGCTGCTGAGCGTGGTGAGCCGGTTTGCCCGCTGACGACGCGGCCGTTCCCGGCGCCGCGCCGTCGCCCGACGCGGCGCCGTCACCGGACGCGACGTCCGCATCCGACGCCGTCCTGCCCGGCGCGCACCGGCGCCGCGCGTGCGTCGTGGCCATGGGCGGCCGCACGCTCGCCGTGGACGTGCGCGAGGCGCGCGAGGTGATGAGGCTCGACGTGGTCGCGAGCGTGCCCGGCGCGCCGGCGCCGCTGCTCGGCGTCGTCAACCTGCGCGGCACCGTGCTGGCCGTCGCGGACGCGCGGCCGCTGCTCGCGCTGGCGCCGAAGCCGGCGTCGTCCGGCGGCGCCGCGATCGTGCTCGCCGCGGGCGGTAGGGAGGCGGCGGTGCCGATCGACGGCGTGCTGGGCCTCGAGTGGTTCGACGCGCCGTTGCCGGCCGACCCCATGCCTGACGGCCCGCTCAAAAGCTTCGCCGCCGGCCTCGTGCCGCGGCCCGACGAGCCCGCCATCCTGCTCGACGCCGCCCGGCTGCTCGAGGCGCTGTGCGCGCCGTGGACGCCGGCCGGCCCGGAGGCTCAGCCATGAACCGACGACGCTTCCTTGGATTCCTCGCCGGAACAACCGCGGCGCTGGCCACGAGGCATCACGCCGACGGAGGTTCGGATCGGCATGAGCGCCGCCATCAAAGGGACGCAGGGCGGACTCGGCACGGAGCTCTACCGCGGCGCCCAAGCCTATTACGACGAGGTCAACCTGCGCGGCGGCGTTCACGGCCGCGCCATCACCGTGGCGGCGCTCGACGACAACTACGAGCCGAACCCGTGCATCAGGAACACCATCCAGCTCCTGGAAAAAGAGCAGGTGTTCGCGCTGTCCAACTACGTCGGCACGCCGACGCTCACGCGCGCGTTGCCCGTGATCAAGCGCTACGCCGAGCAGCAGGTCGTCCTCGTCGGCAACTTCACCGGCGCCCAGCCTCAGCGCGAGGCGCCCTACGCGGATCAGGTGTTCAACATCCGGGCTTCGTACCGGCAGGAGATGATGGCGCTCGTCGAGCGCTTCTGGTCCCTCGGCGCGCGCAGCTTCGGCGTCTATTACCAGATCGACGCGTACGGCCGCAGCGGCACCGACGGCGTGGCTCGCGGCCTGGCCCTGCACGGCGCGCGCATCACCGCCGAGGCGACCTACCCGCGTCAGGCGAAGTTCACCGACGACATGACGCCGGCGGTGCAGGCGCTGCAGAAGGCGGGCGTGGACGTCGTGCTGTGCACGGGCGCCTACCAGGGCTGCGGCGCCTTCGTGCGCTCCGCGCGCGACGCGGGCTTCATGGCCCCGATCTCCAACGTCTCGTTCGTCGGGTCGGACGCGATGCTCAAGCTCCTCGTCCAGCACGGCAAGACGAACGGGCGCGACTACACGCGGGCGCTGGTCAACTCGCAGGTCGTGCCGAGCTACGACGACCTGTCGCTGCCCGGCGTCGCCGAGTACCGCACGCTCATGGAACGCCACAACCCGGCCGTGCCGGAGGCGCTGCGCGATCCGAACTACGGCGTCCAGCGGGTGAGCTTCATCAGCCTCGAGGGGTTCGTGAACGCCAAGGTCCTGGTGGAGGCGCTGCGGCGTGCCGGCCCGCAGCCCACGCGCGGGTCGTTCCGGCAGGCCCTGGAATCGCTGCGCAATTTCGATCTCGGGATCGGCGCGGCGCTGACCTTCGGGCCCGAGAAGCACCAGGGTCTCGACTCCGTGTACTTCACGCGCGTCGAGGGTGAGCGGTGGGTCCCGATCGCCGATTGGGCGGCAGCGGTCCAGGCTTAGGGGGAGCGAGCATGGGGAACGCGCGCACGCGGTTCGGCCTGTTGCCGAAGATCATCGTGTTCCTGGCGGTGATGCTGATCCCGCTCGCCGCCGTCACCTGGTACGCCTCCGTGCGCACGCTGCGCGCGCAGATGACCGAAGAGTTCACGTCGAAGGGGACGGCCATCGCCAACAGCCTGGCCTCCTCCGGCGTCGACCTCATCCTCAACCGCGACGCCTCGACCGTGCAGGCGCGCGTCGACGAGGTCATCTCGGGTAAGGATGCGATCAGCGGCGTCGCGTACGTCATGGTCTACGATCCGCAGAAGACGCTGATCGCGCACACGTTCCATCCCATCGTCCCGCCCGATCTCATCGACAAGAACCTCGTGCCGGGCGAGACGCCCAAGCAGGTGCGCGAGATTCACTACGCGCACCCCGTCACCGGCGCCATGCGCTCGATCATCGACGTCGGCGTGCCGATGCTCGCCGGCCAGCTGGGCACCGTCCGCGTCGGCATGGACAAGGCGATCATCGAGGCCGCCGCCGCGAAGCCGGGCTGGTACCTGCTACTCATGTTCGGCGGCGTCGCGCTCCTGGCGGTGATGGCCGGCGCCGTCTTCGCGCGCCGGATCACGCGCCCGCTGGGCGAGATCGTGCGCGCGGCCGAGCAGGTCGGCCGTGGCGACCTCTCGCACACCGTGCGCGTCCGCTCGCGCGACGAGATCGGCCAGCTCGCGCGCACCTTCAACGACACCGTCACGCGGCTCCGCTCCCAGGTCACCACCGAGACCGAGCGCGACGAGGAGAAGCGGCGGCGCGAGGACCTCCAGAAGAACATCGCGGGCTTTCTCGAGACGGTCACCAAGATCGCGCAGGGCGACCTCAGCCGCCGCGGCGAGGTGACGCCGGACGTCCTCGGCAACGTCGTGGACGCCGTCAACCTCATGGTCGAGGAGATCGCCACCCTTCTCGCCGACGTGCGCCACGCGGCGCTGCGCGTGGCCGGCAGCGCCAACGACATGCTCGGCGCCTCCGACCAGATGGCGAGCGGCGCCGAGAAGCAGGCGCGCGAGGCCACCACCGTCAGCCGCGAGGTGGAGACGATGTCGCGGTCCGTGCAGCTTGTCGCCTCCAACGCGGCCTCGGCCGCGAACGCCGCCGGCCAGACGCTCGACGCCGCCACCCGCGGCGAGGGCGCCGTCCGCGACAGCCTGGCGGGCATGCAGCGGATCCGCAGCGAGGTGCAGGTCATCTCCAAGCGCATCAAGAGCCTCGGCGACCGCTCGCTGGAAATCTCGGAGATCGTCGACACGATCGAGGAGATCGCGTCGCACACGAACCTCCTCGCGCTCAACGCGGCCATCGAGGCGGCGGGCGCCGGCGAGTCGGGCGTCCGCTTCGCCGTCGTCGCCGACGAGATCCGCAAGCTCGCCGAGCGCGCGGCCAAGGCCACCAAGGACATCGCGGCCCGCATCCGCGCCGTGCAGGCGGAGACGCAGGAGGCGGTGGTCGCCATGGAAGAGGGCACGCGCGAGGTGGAAGCCGGCTACAAGGTCACCATTCGCGCGGAGGAGAGCCTCAAGTCGATCGCCGGCATCTCGAAGACGTCGGCGGAGCTGGCGCAGGAGATCTCGGCGTCGTCGCAGCAGCAGGTGCGCGGCGCCGACGGCGTGGTGCGCGCGATGCGCTCCATCGCCGACGTGGCGGTGCATACCGAGCAGGCCGTGCTCCAGACGCGGCGCACGGTCGACGACCTGGTGAAACTGGCGGACGAGCTCACGCGAAGCCTGTCGCGGTTCAAGCTGGCGACGAACTGAGGCTCCGAATGGCCGAGCCGGCCGAGCAGGAGTTCCTCCGCTCCATCTTCCTGATGGAGGCGTGGGACACGGTGGCCGCCCTCGACCGCGCGGCGGCCACGCTGGAACGCGCCGGCGGCGTCGACGAGCTGTTCGTCGTCACGCACCGGCTGAAGGGCGCCGCCTCCCTGCACGGATTCTCCAAGATCGCCGCGCTGGCGGCGGAGCTGGAGGACGTGCTCGGCGCGCGCCCGCCCGACGCGCGCAAGCTCTCCACCCTCGCGGGTCATCTCCGGCGGGCGCTCGATGCGGTCGCGGACGGCGCGCCGTCGCCGGCCGGGGCCGGGGCGGAGGCCGCACGTCCCGCCGAAGCCGCCCCCGCCCCGGCTTCCCCGGGCGTGCCCACCGCTCGCTCGCCGCGGGCGGCGGCCGCGGCCGGCGCGTCGCGGATGTCCGCGGATCCGCTCCGCAAGGAGCTGGAGACGTTCTTCGCCGGGAACGCCGACGTGCTTGCGTATTTCCTGCCGGAGGCGACCGAGCACCTCGAGGGCGTGACGGCCGCGCTGAGCGCGCTCGAGCGCGGCCCCGATGCCGCCGAGCTCGCGCGGCTCTTCCGGACCGTCCACACGCTGAAGGGCGCCGCGTACGTCGTCGGCTGCGTCCGCGTCGGCGAGGTCGCGCACCGCATGGAGGACGTGTTAGTCACCGCGCGCGAGGGGAGCCGGCCGCTGACGCCGGCCGCCGTCGAGACCCTCTTCGCCGCCGACGGCGCGCTCCGCCTGATGCTCGGGCTGGCTCCCGATCCGCGCGCGAGCGTCACCGAGGTCGTCGCCGGCGTGCGCGCTCGGCTCGACGCGCTACTGGCCGGCGCGCCCGTCCCGACGGCCGCGCCCGGCCCCGAGCCCATTCCCGCGCCGCCCGCGCTCGCGATGCCGTCGCCCCTGGCGGCGCTGGCGAGCGCGCCGCGCCCGTCGCCGGCACGCGTCGAGCCGCGACGGGCTCCGCGCCAGACGATCCGCGTCAATCTCGAGCGTCTCGACTCGCTGATGGACCTCGTCGGCGAGATGGTGATCGGCCGCGAGCGCGTGGATCGGCGGCTCGACGAGGTCGATCGCCTTTCGGCGTCGCTCCTGGCGAGCCGCGCCCGCCTGGCCCAGTACGTCGCCGACTACGAGCGCCGTGAGTTCGACCCGCGGCACTCCATGCCGGGGGCGAAGCCCGCGCCCACGGTCGGCCTGTCGGTCGCCGAGCTCTTCGCGGAGCTCGAGTTCGACCGCTACGACGACGCCGGGATCTTCGCGCGGACGGTGGCCGAGATCGCGGCCGACATCGCGGAGCTGCAGTCCGAGCTGACGGCGGTGAGCCGCGCGCTCCGTGACGACATCGCGCACGTGCACCGGATCACCGGCGCGCTGCGCAGCGAGATCGGGCGCGCGCGTCTGGTGCCGATCGGCAGCCTCTTCGGCCGGTTCGTGCGGCAGGGACAGGAGGCGGCGCGGGGCGCGCGCAAGACCGTGCGCTTCGAGACGCGCGGCGAAGCCGTCGAGCTCGACACCTCCATCATCGAGCAGATCGTGGATCCGCTGCTCCACCTGGTGCAGAACACGATCGCCCACGGCATCGAGACGCCCGAGGAGCGCCACGCCTGCGGCAAGGACGCGACGGGCACGGTGACGCTGTCGGCCGCGCACGAGGGCGGGGCCGTCCTCGTGGAGGTCGCGGACGACGGACGCGGCATCGACCCGAACCGGCTGCGCCGACACGCGGTCGAGCAGGGTTTCGCTCCCGCCGCCGCCGAGCTCGACGACAACGCGGCCCTCGACCTCGTCTTCCTGCCCGGCTTCAGCACGGCGAGCGCCGTGACCACCGCGGCCGGCCGCGGCGTCGGCCTGGACGTCGTGCGCACGAACGTCCGGCGCCTGAACGGCGAGGTGGAGGTGCGGAGCGTCGTCGGCGAGGGCACGCGCTTCACGCTGCGCCTGCCGCTGACGCTGCTGGTCTCCGAGGCCCTCATGATCACCGTCGACGACGAGCGGATGGCCGTGCCGCTCAACGCCGCTCAGCTGGTCACGGAAGTGCGGCCGGACGACGTGCGGCCCGGTCCGCGCGGCGAGGCGATCGTGGTCGGCGACGACCTCGTCGACCTCGTCCCGCTCTCGAGCCTCCTCGGTCTCGAGCGCCTGCCGCGGCGGCCGCGCCGTCCCGTGATCGTCGTGCGCGGCGCGGGCCGCACGCTCGCCATCGAGGTGGACGAGATCCTCCACAAGCAGGAAATCGTCGTCAAGCCGCTCGGCGCCTTCCTGCAGGGCGTCGGGCCGTACGGCGGCGCCAGCGTCGGCGCCGACGGGCGCGTCACGCTGGTGCTGGACGCGGGCGCCCTGGTCGAGACGGCCGCCGGCGCCGCCACCACCGCGCGCGGCGAGGCGCGCGCCGCCCGAAGCCGCGGGGACGCCGCCGCCGCCGCCCGCCCGCGTGTGCTGCTCGTGGACGACTCGGTCAGCGTGCGGAAGTTCGTGGGCCAGATGCTGGAGAAGGCGGGCTTCGACGTCACCACGGCTGCCGACGGCGCGGATGCGATGGTCCGGCTGGCCGAGGCCGCCTTCGACGTTCTGGTGACCGACCTCGAGATGCCGCGCGTGAACGGCTACGAGCTGATCGAGGACGTCCGCCGCCGCGCGGCCACGCGCGAGCTGCCCGTGATCGTCCTCACCACGCGCGCCGGCGACAAGCACGTCGCGCTGGCCAAGAGCCTCGGCGTCGAGCACTACGTCACCAAGCCCGTCGAGGAGCACGCGTTCGTCAGCCTCGTCGCCTCGCTGGTGTCGGCATGAAGGCGCTGCTCGTCGATCCCGATCCGCAGCGCGCGCCCGTCCTGGCGGCGGCGCTGGATGCCGGCGGCGCCGAGGTCTCGGTCGCGCCCAGCGCGTCGTTCGCGCTGACGATGCTCGAATGGAACAAGCAGGACGTCATCATCAGCCGCGCGCGGCTCGGCGACATGGAGGGCCACGAGCTCTGCGCCATCGTGCGCAGCGACCCTTCCACCAAGGACGTGCGCTTCGTGCTCGTCGTCGGCAACGGTGAGGCGGCCCCGGCCCAGGCGGCCGTCGCCGGCGTCGACCTCGTGCTGCCGGACGCGCTCAGCAGCGCCACCATCGTCACCCGGGTCGTGCAGCTGGTGCGGCGACAGATGGACTCGACGGCCGCCGCCGCCGCGTCGGTGATGACGCCGGCGGTCACGGCGCCACCGCGGCCCATCGCGCCACTGCCGCCGCGGCCCGTGGCACCGCCGCCCATCGCCCCACCGCCGCCCATCGCGCCACCGCCGCCCATCACGCCACCGCCGCCCAAGCCCGTCGCACCGCCGCCGCCCATCGCGCCTCCGCGGCCGCGGCCCGTGGCGCCGCCGCTTCCGTCACGGCCGGTCGCGCCCGCCCCGGTGGTCGAGCCGACGCCGGTGGTGGCATCCGCGGCGCCGGCGGCCATGCCGACGCCCTCGATGGCCGGACTCGAGTCCGTGGGGACGAACGGCGGCACGCGCACGTTTCAGGGCGCGCTCGGCGTGCTGGAGATCGAGGAGCTCACGCAGGCGATCGCCGTCGGCGGCAAGACGGGACGGCTGGTGCTCGTCCTCACCACCGGCGGCGGTCTCGTCGTGTTCGAGAGCGGGCGCGTGACCCACGCGGAGTACGGCGGGCAAGCCGGCGAGCCGGCGTTCGGTGCGCTCGTCGCGGCCTCGCACCGCGAGCGCGGCGGCAAGTTCTGCTTCATTCCCGTTCATCCGAATGAGCTGCGCAGCCAGCCCAAAACCATCGTTCGCCCCGTCGATCAATTGCTGCTCGACGTCGCGAGGTCGATGGATGAGGAGAAACGCGCATGAGCAAGGTCCTGGTGGTAGACGATAGCCTCAGCGTGCGGAAGGTGGTGGAGCGCGCGCTGGCGGGGCGGCAGATCGAGGTCGTGTGCGCCGCCTCCGGCAGCGAGGCGATCGAGCGCCTCGAGCGCGATGCTCCGGACGTCGTGGTGTGCGACGTGGTCATGCCCGACCGCGACGGCTACGAGATCTGCGAGTTCATCAAGCGCCATCCGCGGCTCGCGCACACGCCGGTGTTGCTCATGTCCGGCGTCGTCAACGACGAGGTCCGCGAGCGCGCCGCGCGCGTGCAGTCGGCGGGCATCCTTGCCAAGCCGTTCGCCGCCGACGACCTTGTCCGTCACCTCGACAACTTGATGCCGCGACGGCCGGCGGCCCCCCCCGCCCGCGAGATGGCGGCGGCCCCCGCCCGCGAGATGGCGGCGGCCGCCGATCCCGTTGTCGCCGTCAGCCGGGAGGCGACGCCGATCCCCGAGGGAGCGGCCGCGGTGCTGGCGCAGTTCCTCGCCATGGACGGCGTGCAGTGGGCCGTGCTCGCGGACCGCGAGGGCTTCGTGGTCGAGGCGACGGCCAACGCGGGCGTGGACGCCGACGTGGCGGCCGCGCTCAGCGCGTGCCTCGCCGAGTCGTCCGACGGCCTGGGGCGCGAGCTGGGCCGCGGCGCGTTGCAGGGCGTGATCCTCGAGTACGAGAAGGGGATGGTCGTGCTGTACGGTGTCGCCGCCTCCGGCCTGCTCGCGGTGGGCATCGGCGAGCCGAGCGTTCTCGGCAAGGTCCGATATTACGCGCGGCGCGCGCTGCCCGAGCTGGCGCGAGGCATGTGACGTGGGGCGTTACCGCCCAACGCCGTTGATGCGCTGGCTGCACGCGCTGGGCGTCGTCGCCGCCTATGTCGTGATCGCAGCCGCGCTGCTGTGGCTGGACGTCGGTGACTTCGGGACCGCGCCGCCGTGGACCGTCATCGTCGCGCCGTTCTTCTACGCCGTGCTCTCGCTCGTCCTCGTGCCCCGCGCGACGCTCCAGCGCCGCCGGAGGTGGGTCGGCGGCGCCTGCCTGACGCACGTCATCCTCGGGCTCGCGGCCGCCATCGCGTTCTGGGCGCTCGTGGAAGTGACCCTGCTGTCCGCGCTCGCCCACGCGTTCGCGCGGCTCGGGCCCGTGCCGTTCCTGACCCTGCTGGCCACGGCGCTCGCGCTGGTGCCGTTCCACGGTCGCGTGCTCTCGCCGCGTCCCGCGCCCCGCGTGGAGCGCGGGCACCAGGCGGCTGCCGCCACGCCGACGCTGCCCGCCGAGACGCCGTTCGCGCGCGAGGCGCGACGCCGCGAGGGCGCCGCCGAAACCACCGCCCCGCCGCCGCCGATGCCGGAGCCGTCGGTTGCGGCGCCCGAGGTGCCGGGGGACGACGCGGTCGTACGCGTGCGATTCGAGCGCGTCTCGGGCCAGCTGCCCGCGGCCGCATTCACGCTGCCGCTCGACCGCGTTGCCGAGAGCCTGCGCGAGCCGCACTGGATCACCGTCCCCCGGCGCGTCGTCCTCGCGCAGCTGCCGGAGGGCGCCGTGCAGGTGGACTGGGCGATCGTGGCCTCGCAGTTCCCGTCGCTCGCGTTCGCCGTCACGGACGTGGAGTTCCGGCGCCGGTATCCCGGCCTGAAGCTGACGCTGCCGCTCGACGATGTGCTCCGTCAGCTGCCGCGCGGCGCGATCCCGGCCAGCGGGATCCCGAGTCAGATCGCCGGACTGGAGGCCTTTCCGGCGCCGTTTCAGCCGCTCTCGGTGCCGCGCGAGGGGCCGCCGGAGAGCGCGCCGGCGCCGAGCCTGCCGCCACGCGTCGCGGTCGCCGCACCGCCTGTGGCCACGCCCGCGCCCGTTTTCGCCCCGGATCCGCCCATGGTCGCGCCACCGCCGCCGCCCCCGCCACCTTCGCCCGCGCCGCGGATACCGGTCGCCGCTCCGGCGGCGGCCGCGCCGCGGCGCGAGGTCTCGCCCGAGGTGGTCAGTCGCGACGCGCTCGCGCGACTGGCCGCCTGCCTTGCCGGCGCCGGGACGTTCGACTCGTGGTCGGGCGTCGTGGACAACGTGCCGCTCGTGGCGTTCGTCTCGCCCAACGTCCTGCGCGAGCCCGTCGCCGCGGCCGCCGCGTGCATCGCGGGGCTGCTCGGCGCGGCGGCGGGCGAGCAGGTGACCGTGCGCACCGCGCGCGCGGCGATCATCGTGACCGCCGCGCCCACGCCGGTCGTCATCGCCGCGCGACGGCCGGGCGCGCCCGTGGCCCTGCTCGAGCTGCGGGGCGCGCGCGCCGCGGCGCTGGTCGGCCGTGCCGGCGAGGGGGTGGCGTTGCCGCCGCGCGCGCTATCGCTGCTGGCGGTGGAGCCGCGCGTTGCCGGCCTCGCGGGAACGCTCGGCGCGTTCGGCATCCTCGAGCCGGCCGTGCTCACGGATGCCACCGGGGCCGCCCGCATCTACGTCTTCCGCGAGCCGGGCCGCGAGGCGGAGTGGCTCGGCGAGCTCGCGCTGGCGGTGTGGGAGGGACTCGGGCGCGCGCGTGACGCCGACCTCGGCGCACTCGTGTCGGTCGTCTTCCGGCAAGGGCGGCGCCGCATCCTCGTGCGCTCGCTCGGCGGGCGGGGGACCGCGCTGCTGGCGGCGGCGGGACCGGTCGCGCGCCCGGGGCGCGCGTGGCGCGAGGTGGACCGCGCGGCGGCAGCACTGGAGTCTCGCTGAATGTCGATCATCAATTACGCCGCGAAGGTCATCAACTTCAAGCTGGTCTACTACGGGCCCGGCATGGCGGGCAAGACGGCCAACCTGCAGTTCGTGCACCGCTGCCTGCCCGACGACAACCGCGGCAACATGATCTCGCTGGCGACCGGCGACGACCGCACGCTCTTCTTCGACTTCCTGCCCGTGTCGGCGACGAGCGTGCGCGGCTTCACGACGAAGTTCCAGCTCTACACGGTGCCCGGTCAGAGCCGCTACAACATGACGCGCAAGCTGGTCCTGCGCGGCGTGGACGGCGTGGTGTTCGTGGCCGACTCCCAGTGGGACCGGCTCAAGGAGAACGTCGATAGCCTCCGCAACCTCAACGACAACCTGCGCGAGTACCGTCTCGACCTCACCACGGTGCCGTACGTCGTCCAGTACAACAAGCGCGATCTCCCCGAGGTGGCGCCCATCGACTACCTCGAGTACACGCTCAACCGCGGCGCGCGCCGGGTGCCGGCGTTCGAGGCGGTGGCGGTGACGGGGCAAGGGGTCTTCGACACGCTCAACACCATCTCCCGGATGGTCCTCCTCCGGGAATTCGGCCAGGTGCAGGAAGGAGCCTCGTGATGCGACACGACCTTGCGATCCACGAAGCCGACGCGGCGCGGATCGACGCCGTACTGGAACGGTTCCTCGGCGACTCGAGCAGCGCCGCCGTGTTGCTGATCGATCGCAGCGGCGAGCCGCTTGCCCTCGCGGGCGCGGCGCGCACCCTCGACACGGTCTCCATCGCCGCCCTCGCCGCCGGCGCCTTCAGCTCGACGGCGGCGCTCGCCCGGCTGCTGGGCGAGAGCGAGTTCTCGGTGCTCTTCCACGAGGGCGCCAAGGAGAGCCTGCACGTCAGCATCGTCGACGACGACGCGATCTTGCTC